>NZ_CBFFRK010000008.1:0-76479 GCF_965644245.1 Erwinia sp. V71 | reverse complement strand
AGCAGGATAGCTTATCGGTAGCTAACCGTCCCTCCATCCACATGACCAAGCGTTGCACTTATTATCTGAATTCGCGGAATACGGTTTTTATTCTGGATGCCTGGTTCGGATTTCGCGACAAAACGGTTCTGCAGAGTCATCTGACAATGTGCGGCTGTAACAATATTCTTGAGGTGTGGAATCAGATTTCCCCGGCACTGGCAGCTGAGCGTTACCAGCAACGTTGTGCTGACAGAATAAAAGGTCATCCGGGAGAGGAATATATTCCTGAACTGATGTTACTGGCAGGGAACGCTCAGCCGCTGCGATTAGGTGAGGTCTATACCGTTGACCAGGATAAGGGGGGAGAGCGTCAGGAACTTATTTCATGGGTCAATCAACGCCTGAATCACATTTAATTCTAACTAAATTATCTCTTGTACTAGGAATTAACCAATGAACAAAATGACAACAGCAGAGCGCCGTGGTTATCAGATGATTTGTGATGCTACTGGCTCAATGATGGTTGTCGCCTGCGACCAGCGTGGCGGCATGCGAACCTTATTAGCATCAACGCCTGAAGAGCAGGCAAAAATTAGTAACGAAGCCTTAGGCAAAACCAAATACGATATTACCCGTTATCTGGCCGCAGAAGCGGGATGCGTGCTGGTTGATCCGATTTGCGCCGTGCCAGGCATCATTGATGAAGGGGTGGTGCCACGTGATACCGGGCTGCTGGTCGGTCTTGATGCATCAGGCTGGGAAACCTCGGCACAGGGTTACCGCATCTCCACCATGGTTGAAGGCATCACTGCCCGTAAGGTGCGCGAGCTGGGCGCCACCGGCGGGAAAATTATGATCTACCTGCGCAGTGATATTCCTGAAGCGAACACGGCTAATCTTGCCACGCTGCGTGCCGTCATTAGCGATTTCGCCCGTGAAGACCTGTTCCTGGTGGTCGAGTTCCTGACATATCAGCTGGAGAATGAGAGTAAAGAAGCATATCAGCAAAAAATCCCGCAGCTGATTCAGCAGGGCTGCCAGGCCTGCATCGACTGTGGGGCAAAAGTGCTGAAAATCCCTTATCCGGGAAGTGAAGATGCCTGTGCCGGTGTGACGGCCATCTGCGGTGATATCCCCTGGGCGGTGTTGTCGGCAGGGGTTGATCACGCGACCTTCCTGCAACAGGTAGATATCTCATTGCGTAATGGTGCTTCGGGTGTGATTGCCGGACGCTCACTGTGGAAAGACTGCATTTCCCTCGACCGTAATATCTCCCGGGAAAAGCTCCCCTCGGTTGCCGTCTCGCGTTTACGTGATATCCAGCAGTTGCTGGTTAAATATCGTAAACCGCGCGCAATTGCCTGATCGGCTCCGTTACGGGTCTGGCTGACGTTGACCGCCGCGGCAGCCAGACCATTTTCAGCAGCCGGAAAATAGCCGCGGATTTGCATTTACTTACGCTATCTGACACGGAAATCTGTCGTTGCGATTGAAAGTCAGGCGCAAAGTCCCTATAACAGAAAGAGACGAAGAAACACTCAGCAGTAAATGTTCAGGCGGTAAAGTGCACAAGAAGACCTATGCCATGAGATATGTTGCGGGACAGCCTGCGGAGCGTATTTTTCCGCCCGGGGCGATGCTGCACGTAGGTCAGGCGTTACCGCCGGGCGTACCGCTGCCCACCGAAGGGGCGTCGTTGCGGGTGTTAGTCTGGAATATTTTTAAGCAGCAACGTGCTGAATGGTTATCCGTGCTGCAGAACTTTGGTAAAGATGCCCATCTGGTCCTGCTGCAGGAAGCGCAAACCACGCCAGAGCTGGTGCGCTTTGCCACCTCGAATTACCTCGCGGCCGATCAGGTTCCCGCCTTTGTGCTGCCACAGCACCCTTCTGGGGTGATGACGCTGGCTGCTGCGCATCCGGTTTATTGCTGCCCGTTACGTGAACGTGAGCCTTTGCTGCGTTTAGCGAAATCGGCTCTGGTGACGGCCTACCCATTGCCAGGCGGTGAAATGCTGATGGTGGTGAATGTGCATGCGGTGAACTTCAGTCTGGGTATTGATGTATACAGCAAGCAACTGGGGCCGATTGGTGAGCAGATTCAGCACCACCGTGGGCCAGTGATCCTGGCGGGGGATTTTAACGCCTGGAGCCGCCAGCGGATGAATGCGCTGTTCCGCTTTGCGCGAGAAATGTCGCTGCGTGAAGTGCGTTTTACTGATGATCATCGTCGTAAAGCTTTTGGCCGCCCGTTAGATTTCGTTTTCTACCGCGGTATGAACGTGGTTGAGGCTTCCGTCCTCGTTACGCGTGCATCCGATCACAATCCTCTACTCGTTGAATTTCATCCCGGCAAGCCTGAGCTTATCTAAGGATGAATTGGGCCTGCCGTTAGGGCAGGTCAGTTGCGTCTGCCCTTTTATTAAAACAATCGTCTAAAAGGAAACAGAGATATGGCAACGCAAAGTCACCATCAACATGTCGATAAACAGTTTGGCGATCAGGCTGATGCTTACCTGAGCAGCACGGTGCATGCCAGCGGGCGCGATCTGGAACGTTTAAGCGCACGGCTGTCTGCATATCCACAGGCACGGGTACTCGATCTGGGGTGCGGTACCGGGCACGCCAGTTTTATCGCTGCACAGCAGGTGCGTGAGGTGGTTGCTTACGATCTGTCGGCGCAGATGCTGGAGGTGGTGGCGAAAACCGCTGAACAGCGTGGCTACGGTCATTTAACCACGGCGCAGGGGTATGCCGAGGCGTTACCGTTCCCGGATAGCAGCTTTGATATCGTGATCAGCCGTTACTCCGCCCATCACTGGCATGATGTCGGTCAGGCGCTGCGTGAGGTGAAACGCGTTCTGCAACCGGGCGGCAAAGTGATCTTTATGGATGTCAGTGCGCCAGGCAATGCGGTGCTGGATATCTGGCTGCAGACGGTGGAAGCGCTGCGTGATACTTCGCATGTTCATAATTATGCGCCGGGAGAGTGGGCTGCGCTGTTTACGGCAGCGGGGCTGGCCATCAATGGCATCAGTCAGGATCGGCTGTATCTGGAGTTCAGCAGCTGGATTGCCCGTATGCGCACGCCAGATGTATTGACTCAGGCTATTCGCACTTATCAGCAGTCGGCATCGGATGAAGTGAAACGCTATTATGCTTTACAGGAAGATTGCAGCTTCAGCAGTGATATTATCTTTATCGAAGCGACGAAACCGCAGTAAGCAGGCAAAGAAAAAGCCACTCTGTTGAGTGGCTTTTTTTCGGTATGAACTTAGCTTTCTGGTGTGGCGCGGTTATTCACAAACAGCGTCAGCTTGTCACCGGGCTGCAGGTTTTTCGCGTCGCTTAACAGCGTGTTCCAGCGCATCACGTCTTTGGTATTCACGCCATGACGTTTTGCAATACTGGCCAGCGAATCGCCTTTACGCACCTGGTAAGTGATGCTGTTGTTCTGCGCCAGCTGCGTGCCTTTACCGCCTGATACGCTCAGCGTTTGCCCCGGTTTAATCTTGCCACCGCGCAGGTTATTTGCGCTCTGCAAGTCTTTCACCGAGACGCCAAGGCGTTTCGCGATGCCAGATAAGGTATCGCCATTGCGTACCTTATAGCTGCTGCTGGTGCTGCTGTTGTTCGCCACCTGCGTTGCAGGCTGAACAGCGGCAATATCACCTGTCGCCAGTGAGTTACGCAGCGTCGCGACATTCGACTTCGGCACCATGATGTAATGGGGACCGTTAGGGGCTGTCACGCCGTTTTTGTAACCCGTATTAAAGCTTTTCAGCTTGCTGAGCGACATACCCGCCATCTCAGCTGCCTGGGTCAGTTCAATCTGCTGTCCCACTTCCACACGCGCCAGAGCGCGGCTTTCGTTAGGTGTTGGCAGTTTGACTCCGTAACGCTTGCTGTTCTTGAGGATTTCGCCTAAAGCCAGCATTTTCGGCACATACACCGTGGTTTCACGTGGTAACGATAAACTCCAGAAGTCGGTTGGCTTCCCGCGCGCCTTGTTCTGTTTTATCGCTTTCATCACGCGGCCTTCACCACTGTTATACGCGGCAACGGTCAGTAACCAGTCTCCGCCAAACATGTCGTTCAGGCGCTGCATCATATCCAGCGCAACCTTAGTGGATGCGACGACGTCACGACGACCGTCATACCACTGGTTCTGTTTCAAACCATAATTACGCCCCGTTTGCGGGACAATCTGCCAGATGCCTGCGGCATTGGCGGATGATGTCGCGCGGGGGTCAAAAGCGCTCTCCACTATGGGTAGTAGTACCAGTTCCATCGGCATCTTACGTTTCTTAATCTGCTCGACTATCCAGTACATATACGGCTCTGCCCGTAATGTTACATCGTGGAGATAGCTCTTGTCCTTCAGGTACTTCTGTTTTTGTTCGCGGATCCGGTAATTCTCCGGAACCTCCATCTTCAGCTCGTCGCTTATGAAATTCCACAGATCCTGGTCTTGCGCAAAGGTTGTTCCATCATCCTGCCAGCGCGGCGACAACATACGATCCGAGTACTTTCCATTTTCACCTTGACCTGCCGAAGACAAACTCTGTGCATGCTGTTCCGGGATGTTGGCATCATGCCTTGACGCCTGGCACCCCACCAGCAAGACCGAGGCTATTATCATCGCTTTAGCCTTCATGTGTGTGTCAATAGTTAGATTAAAAGACGAGCAATCATACGTTGTCGGCCGCGGCAACACAACCTTTAAAATTAAAAACTGTCTTTCAACTCGCGTAAACGGGCGAAAACCTGCCATGGTTGCTGTGGTGGAACATCGACTCCGATAACCTTTTGTAAATCAGTATCATGCGTTCGTAAAAATAAATTAATCTTTCGCTCAAGAGCCAAATTTGATGGCAAACTAGTGCGGTTTTTATCGCGTAACTCCTTAATTTGTCGATAGTAGCGCGCAATGTCACTATCTTCCGGCAGCGTCGCCTGTGCAAACTTCAAATTGGATAATGTGTACTCATGTGCGCAGCAAATCAGGGTGTCAGCAGGGAGTTTGTTAAGTTTCTGAAATGACTGGTGCATTTGTTCTGGCGTGCCTTCGAAGAGCCGTCCGCAGCCGCCAGAAAACATCGTGTCGCCACAAAAAAGGTAAGGGGAACTGAAATATGAGATATGTCCTAAAGTGTGGCCTGGGGTGAAGATAACGCTAAATTCGCGCCCCAAAATAGTCACTACATCGCCTTCACTGACGATTTCTGTCGCCCCTTTATCTTGTGTCTCTGCGGGGCCATACACCACAAGTTGTGGCCACTGTTCACACAGTTGTTTTACGCCGCCAACATGGTCATGGTGATGGTGGGTGAGTAAAATCGCCACCGGTTGCCACTGATTTTGCTGCAGCGTGGCGATCACCGGCGCCGCTTCGCCCGGGTCGACAATCAGGCAGTGACCGCTGTCATCATTTAGCGTCCAGATGTAGTTATCCTGTAACGCTGGAATGCTGGTAAGATTCATAGACACCTCCTGGAAGGTTGTTCAGGAACAACGATGGTAAAGCATGAAGCCTGCTAAAACACGCCAAATTCATAATGCGCCAGAGTCCTGGGCGGACATGCCCTGGGGGGACTATTTCCGCGATGCGCTGGCCCAGCACCTGCAACCCTGTCTGAGCAAACTGTATGGTTTTCATCTGCTGAAAATTGGCAACCTGAGTGCAGAAATTGATACTCAGGCCTGCCCGGTTTCACATCAGGTGAATGTGGGGCGCGCCGGGGAGGCGTTACAGGTCATTGCCGATCCGATGTCGCTGCCGTTTGAATCCAAGTCGGTGGATGCCTGCTTACTGGCGCATGCCTTATCCTGGAGCAGCGATCCCCACCGTATTTTGCGCGAGGTCGATCGGGTTCTGATTGATGATGGCTGGATGATTATCAGCGGCTTCAATCCGTTCAGCCTGTTAGGTATCGGCAAGATTGTGCCGGGTCTCAACCGCCATGCACCGTGGAACGGACGAATGTTCAGCCAGATGCGACTGCTCGACTGGCTGAGCCTGCTGAATTATGAAGTGATTCACCGCACCCGCTTCCAGGTGGTGCCGTGGAAGCAGCAGGGCGGCAAAGTGGTGAGTACCCACCTGCCGGCGCTGGGGTGTCTGAATATTGTCGTGGCGCGTAAACGGACTTTCCCGCTGACGATGACGCCGGCGCGCAAAACCGCCAGCAAAACGCAGCTGCGCGCGGCGGTCAATGCCACGCGCCAGTTCCGCGCTCAGGATTCTGCCTGATAGCCCACGTCATCAAATGTCGGATTACCCGCCGCGCTGCGTGCCAGCTCGTCGCAGCGCTCATTTTCCGGGTGTCCGGCATGGCCTTTGACCCACTGCCAGTTAATTTCATGATGACTGAGTGCGGTGTCGAGGCGTTTCCATAAATCGACATTTTTTACCGGCTTTTTATCGGCAGTTTTCCAGCCGCGTTTTTTCCAGTTATGGATCCAGCTGGTAATCCCCTGGCGTACATACTGGCTGTCGGTACTGAGGGTGACGCTGCAGGGCTGGGTCAGCGCTTCCAGCGCGACGATAGCCGCCATCATTTCCATTCGATTGTTGGTGGTAAGATGAAAACCGGCGCTGAAGGTCTTTTCATGCTTACCGTAGCGCAGAATTGCGCCGTAACCGCCCGGCCCTGGGTTTCCCAGGCAGGAACCGTCGGTGAAAATTTCTACCTGTTTACGCATCTCTGGTAAACTTCCCTCTGACAAAACGCCAAGTCTGACATAAACGAGCCCTATGAGCACAGCAATTACACGCCAAATCGTACTCGATACCGAAACCACCGGCATGAACATGGTGGGCGTCCACTATGAAGGCCACTGCATCATTGAAATCGGTGCCGTGGAGGTGGTGAACCGTCGCCTGACCGGCAACAACTTCCATATGTATCTGAAACCGGACCGGCTGGTGGACCCGGAAGCGTTTGGCGTTCACGGTATTGCCGATGAGTTCTTGCTGGATAAGCCCACCTTTGCTGATATCGCTGATGAGTTTATTGACTACATTCGCGGCGCGGAGCTGGTGATCCATAACGCATCGTTCGATATCGGCTTTATGGATTATGAATTCGGCAAGCTGAAACGGGATATCCCGAAAACGGAAACCTTCTGTCAGGTGACCGACAGCCTGATGATGGCGCGTAAGCTGTTCCCGGGTAAGCGTAACAGCCTTGATGCGTTGTGCAGCCGTTACGAAATCGATAACAGCAAGCGTACGCTGCACGGGGCATTGCTTGACTCCGAAATTCTGGCGGAAGTGTTCCTGGCGATGACCGGCGGACAGACCTCGCTGGCTTTTTCGCAGGACGGTGAACAGCAGAATGCGGCAGGGGGCGAAGCGGTGCACCAGCGTATTGCTCGTCCATTGTCGGCACTGCGCGTGGTTTCTGCCACTGATGAAGAGATGCTGGCGCATGAACAGCGGCTGGATCTGGTGCTGAAAAAGGGCGGCAGCTGTTTGTGGCGGGCATAAGTGTATCATTTTACGCCAGAAAACCGCGCTGGCGCTGAAAAAGCAGGCAAACGCACCTTTATCTGCTAAAAAGCGTTGACGACATCTTACCAGGCCATTAATATGCGCCTCGTTCCCGACGGGGAACAAGCGCGGAGCGGTAGTTCAGTTGGTTAGAATACCTGCCTGTCACGCAGGGGGTCGCGGGTTCGAGCCCCGTCCGTTCCGCCAACATTCAGAAAGCCTGATTCAGAAATGAATCAGGCTTTCGTCGTTTTAGTCCTTCTGAATAATCACTTTACCGCGATAGGCGGCTGGCGCTGCAGCCAGCTCATCACGGGCGATCCAGCGATAGCAGCCGCCACCGAGTAACACGCCAATAAACCAACTAAAGTTGGCGACGGCGTGCAGCGACGGGATAAAGCTGATCACCAGGCCAATCGCGACGGCTGGCACCAGTGCGGCGATGGCTTTCGGGTTAAAGCCACCCTGATACCAGTATTTGCCTTTTGGCGTGTCATCAAACAGGTCATCAACTGACACCACACCGCGTTTAATCAGATAGAAATCCACCAGCAAAATACCAAACAGCGGACCAATAAACGCACCCAGCACATCCAGTGTGTAGTGGATCAGCTCAGGTGACTGGAACAGGTTCCACGGCGTTAACAGCACGGAGCCGACGGCGGCAATCATCCCGCCAGTACGGAAACTGATTTTCTGTGGGGAACAGTTAGAGAAATCGAACGCCGGAGAAACAAAGTTGGCGACAATATTGATGCCGATAGTGGCGACAATCATCGTCAGCAGGCCAATAGCCACCGCCAGATCGTTGCCCACCATGCTGACAGTTTCGATAGGGTCGGTAATCATTTTGCCGAACAGCGACTGGGTGCCGGACACAATCACCACGGTGACAATCGAGAACAGCAGGAAGTTAAATGGCAGACCCCAGCGGTTGCCGCGACGAATCTCGCCCATATTCTTGCCGTAGCGTGAGAAGTCGCCAAAGTTGAGCAACGGACCGGAGAAGTAGGAGACCACCAGCGCGGTAGCGGTAATCATCTGCCAGGTTTGCTCACCGGCGCTCAGCGACTTGCTTGCCAGAGTAAAGGAAATCCCATCGAATCCGGTCTGGTATACAATCCAGCCCGCCAGTGCCACCATCACCACATACACCGCCGGACCGGCGATATCGATAAAACGCTTAATCGCATTCATCCCGTGCCAGAACACCATCGCCTGCAGCAACCACATGGTGCCGAAGCAGAGCCAGCCCAGCTGCGACAGACCCAGCCACGAGACCTGCGTCATTGGCGCCAGTGCTGGCCAGAACTTCAGCATCACCAGCATCAGTGCGTTTGCCGCGAGGTAAGTCTGAATCCCATACCAGGCAAAAGCGATCAGGCCACGGATCACCGCCGGAATATTGGCGCCAAACACGCCAAATGCCTGACGGCAAATCACCGCATACGGCACACCCGCCATCTGGCTCGGTTTGGCCACCAGGTTGGCGCAGATCTGCACAATACAGATGCCGACCAGCAAACAGAGCAGCACCTGCCAGCTGGCAAGGCCGAGCGTAAAGAAGCTGGCGGCAACCACATAACCGCCCATGCTGTGTACATCAGACATCCAGAAGGAAAAGATATTGTACCAGCTCCAGTTCTGGTCGCGAGTCGGCGCCAGATCTTCATTGCACAACCGGGGACTGTAACTGGCCTGCGCTTGTTGTGCTGCTGCCGGGGTAACGCGTTGACTGTTTGGCATGAAACCTGCTCCTGTAAAATTGAACCAGTAACCAATGGGGTGACATAGGTATTGCAGGAACCAGGCCAACAATGAATTTTTGTATACATGAATTTAAAATCATGTATACGATTGTGCGGTGAAATGATGTTTTTCGGAGTCGGTAATGAAGAGTGAATATGGCCTGAAAACGGCTTCTGACCTGAATGATAAAGATGAACCTTTCTTCCAGGCGTTGATGACCGCGATTGTGGAACATCAGTTGCCACCCGGGAGTAAATTACCGGAAGAGGCGCTGGCGGAGGTGTTTGGTGTCAGCCGCACCGGGATTCGCAAAGTGCTGCAGCGCCTCGCGGCGGTGCAAATGGTCTCTCTGACGCCCAAACGTGGTGCGCATGTCGCCACACCCAGCGTGGAAGAGGCACAGGATATCTTCCGCACCCGCACGCTGATTGAGTGCGCCAATCTGCCGTTTGTGCTGGAGCATTGCCAGCCGCCGCATCTGGCGGCGCTGGAGGCGCTGGCGCGTGAAGAGCAGCTGGCGCGGGATGAACATGACGGCCCGGCGGCAATCCGCCTCTCCGCGGCGTTTCATATCCAGCTCCAGGCGATTTCCGGTAATCAGGTATTAACCGAAATGGTCACGCGGCTGACGCAGCGTTCATCGCTGGTGATCGCCGCCTGGGGCGCGCCCTGGCAGCAGGGTTGTCGCTGTAACGACCATGAACGGCTGATTGCGCTGCTGCGCGATAAAGCACTGCTGCCACTGACTGACGCACTGCAGCAACATTTCGCCCATATCGTTGAGAGCCTGCGTTTTGAACGCAGTGGCGAAACCCTGCCGGACTTTGCCCGGTTGTTTGCTCAGCAGGGAGATCGTTAAGGATGGCAAAAAACATCATTCAGGTGATCAACCCTAACACCAGCCAGGCGATGACCGAGACGATCGGTTGCGCGGCCCGTGCGGTAGCGGCGGCAGGCACGGAGATCATCGCTGTGTCGCCAACACAAGGTGCGCCGTCGATTGAAGGCCACTTTGATGAGGCGGTGGCAACGCTGGGGGTGCTGGAACAGATCAAACTGGGGCGAGAGCAGGGCGTGGCCGGGCATGTGATTGCCTGTTTCGGTGACCCGGGTTTACTGGCGGCGCGTGAACTGGCGCAGGGGCCAGTGGTGGGGATTGCCGAAGCGGCGATGCATCTGGCAACCCTGGTGGCGACCCGTTTCTCGATTGTCACCACACTGCCACGCACGCTGATTATTGCACGGCATCTGTTGCAGCGTTATGGCTTTGAACACCATTGCGCGGCGCTGCATGCCATCGATCTGCCGGTGCTGGCGCTGGAAGATGGTAGCGGCGTGGCGCAGGACAAAGTGCGCGCGCGTTGTATACAAGCGAAGCGCGAAGATGGCAGCGGTGCGATTGTTTTAGGCTGCGGCGGGATGGCGACGCTGGCACAGGAACTGACCCATGAACTGGGCATGCCAGTGATCGACGGTGTCGGCGCGGCGGTAAAAATGGTGGAATCGCTGGTGGCGCTGGGGTTATCGACCAGTAAGCATGGTGACCTGGATTACCCAATCCGAAAAAAACTCACGGGTGCTTTTGAGTATCTAAACTGAAGGGACGATTCGGCTCAACGACAGGAAATCTGACCATGACTGATGCCGCAGAGAAAAAAGAATACAGCTTTAACAAGAATTATCCGCGTGATCTGCGCGGTTACGCCGGGAATCCACCTCATGCTAGCTGGCCGGACAATGCACGCATCGCCGTGCAGTTTGTGCTGAACTATGAAGAGGGCGCTGAGAATAACGTGCTGCACGGTGATGCCGGTTCCGAGCAGTTTTTATCCGATATTATTGGCGCTGCCAGTTATGCGGATCGCCATATGTCGATGGATTCGCTGTACGAATACGGTTCACGCGCCGGTTTCTGGCGCATTCACCAGGAGTTTCAGCGCCGTGGTTTACCGTTAACGGTGTTTGGCGTCGCGATGGCGCTGGCGCGTCATCCGGAAATCGTCGGGGCGATTAAACAGGCCGATTATGACGTGGTCAGCCACGGCTGGCGCTGGATCCACTATCAGGGCATGGATGCGAAATCCGAGCGCCAGCATATGCAGCAGGCGGTGGATGTGCTGACAGAGCTGTTTGGCAAAGCGCCGACCGGCTGGTATACCGGACGCGACAGCCCGAACACCCGGCGGCTGGTGGTGGAGCACGGTGGTTTCAGTTATGACAGCGACAATTATGGCGACGACCTGCCGTTCTGGACGCAGGTGACCTGCCAGGATGGTACGGTGAAACCGCATCTGATTATTCCATACACGCTGGAAACCAACGATATGCGTTTCGCCACGCCGCAGGGATTTAACACGGCGGAGCAGTTTTACACTTACCTGAAAGACAGCTTTGATGTGCTGTATGAAGAAGGGGAGAGTGCGCCGAAGATGATGTCGATTGGTATGCATTGCCGTTTGCTCGGCCGGCCTGGGCGTTTCCGCGCGCTGCAACGTTTTCTCGATTATATCGGGCAGCATGATCGGGTATGGGTTTGTACCCGCCAGCAGATTGCGGAGCACTGGCTGGAAAACCATCCGGCGCCACAGGCCTGATTGATGGCCCCCTCTCCAGCGTAAGCCGATGTTAACGCCCCTTCCCCCGCGAGCGGGAGAGGGGGCTATGAGCCTTACTGCATCAGACTGACCTGCGCCGCGACAATCCGCCAGCCGCACGGCAACCGTACCCAGGTCTGCTGCTGACGGCCGATTTTCTCCGTGCCTTCACGCGTGAACTCGGTGCTGCATACCGCAAAATCCTCGCCAAACGTGATAATCACCGTATTCTGTAACTGACGATCCAGCCCGGCGGAAGGCCGCGCAGCACGGAAGGCGCGGATCTCCTCGATACCATACAAATTCTCCCCCGCGCCCAGGCGTACGGTACGGTCGTCGTGCCAGAACAACTCATCCAGCACCACGGTGTCATTACTGATCAGCGCCTGCTCATAGCGATAAAAGGCGGCAGTCACTTCGGCGACAATCGCCGGACGATCGATATATTCACTTTTCATTTTCTGTGCTCACAGTGGCGGCTTGCGCCATGACCAGACCTTGCTGCTCCAGCGCACGCGCGGCGCGCAGGCAGTGCTCTTCTTTAAACGGTGCGGCAATCAGTTGCAGACCAATCGGCAATCCACTGCTGGTGGCCAGTGGCGCACTGACCACTGGCAGACCGAGAAACGAAATCGGCTGAGTCAGCATCCCCATACTGGCGCGGGTGGGCAGATCGGTGCCATTGATATGAATCGTCTCCTGGCCAATCGGCGTGGCGCTGCAGGGCGTCGCTGGCGCGATCAGCACATCGAAGTGTTTAAACAGCTGCAACGTCTGTTGCTGGAAATGGCGACGGAAGCGCTGCGCCTGCACATACCAGGCTGCGGGGATCATCGCGCCAGCCAGCAGGCGTTCGCGTGATAAGGGTTCGAAGCGCTCCGGCAGGGTACGTAATGCCGGTAAATAGTGGTTGCCACCTTCGCTGGCGCTAATCAGAAACGCGGATGAGCGGGCAATCTCAGCATCGGCCATTACTACCTGCTCGCTGGCATTCAGCGCCCGGGCAGCGCGGGCGACGGCGCTGCGGGCATCGTCATTGCACCAGGTGTCGAAGTAGCCGCCGAGCACTGCACAGCGTAATCCCTGCTGACCCTGTTCCAGCTGCGCCAGCGTCGGCTGCAATGGCGCGTCAGCCTGGAAGGCATCCTGGCTGTCATAGCCCTGCAGGGCGTCATAGACGGTGGCGAGATCCGCCGCGCTGCGGGCAAAAGGACCGATATGATCCAGGCTGGCGACAAATGGGTGACTGCCGCTGCGCGACAGGCGGCCAAAGGTCGGTTTCAGTCCGAGGATACCGCACAGGGAAGCGGGGACGCGGATCGAACCATTGGTGTCACTGCCGAGCGAGAAATGCACCAGCCCGGCCGCGACCGCAGCTGCGGAGCCGCCCGATGATCCGCCAGCGATGCGGCTCAGATCGCGTGGGTTATGTGTGGCGCCAAAATGGCTGTTTTCAGTAGTAAAGCCGTAGGCATAGGCGTCCATATTCAGCATGCCGGAGAGCAATGCTCCGGATTGCGCCAGTGTTGCCACGGCCCAGGCATCCTGCTGCGCGGCCGGGCGTTCGCTGAACAGGCTGGCACCTGCCAGCGTGCTGTAACCAGCGACATCAAACAGGTTTTTCACCGCATAAGGCACTGCAGCCAGCGGCGGCAGTGTCTGTCCGGCCTGGCGCTGCGCATCCACCGCGGCGGCTTCCTGCAACATCCGCTCGGCGGTGATCTCTGTCCAGGCATTAATCGCCGGGTTCTGCTGTTCGATGGCCGCCAGTGTATGGCGGGCAATCTCCTGCGCACTCAGTTCGCCGCGTTGCAGCGCCGACTGCAGTTCAGCAATCGAAAGGCTGGCGAGATTCATGCTTTATACACTCCTGCCACTTCCAGACGGTCGTCCAGCGGATACTCCATCAGCGGTTGCGCCATGGTCGCGATACGGCTGAACTGTGTTAACAGTTCGGCACGGCGTGCGTCATCCAGCTCCAGTGCCAGCACCTGTTCCATCTGCGCGATATACGCGCTCCAGTCCGGGGTCTTATTCATCTTGCTCTCCTGTCAGAAACCGGCGGCGCTGCCGTTGCTGCGCGGATCGAACGCGCCTTCCAGCATGCCGTTGTTATGGCGCACGATTGCGCCTGCATGGCCGACTGTCTCGCTGAAGTCGGGCAGTATTTCCACTTCATGACCCAGCGCGCGCAGGGTGGCGATGGTGTCAGGGCTGAAACGGCCTTCCAGTTTCAGTGAGTCCGATGTCTGACCCCAGGTCCGGCCCAGCAACCAGCGTGGCGCACTGACGGCCTGTTGCAGCGGCATGCCCTGCAACACATGGCGGGTGAAAATCGCCGCCTGAGTTTGTGGCTGGCCGTCGCCGCCCATTGAACCATACACCAGCGTGCGGCCATCATGCAGTCGTGCCGCCGCCGGATTGAGGGTGTGGAATGGCTGTTTGCCTGGTGCCAGCGTTAGCAGATTATCGGGCTGCAAACTGAAAGCCGCGCCACGGTTTTGCCAGACAATACCGGTATCGGGCAGCACCACGCCGCTGCCGAACTCGTGGTAGATACTCTGAATAAAGGAAACCGCCAGGCCACTGCTGTCCATCACCCCCATCCACACCGTATCGCCCGGGCCGCGTCCGCTGCCCCATGGCGCGGCCTGGGTGTCATCAATCTGCGCCGCCAGCGCCGACAGATGCTCGTGGCTCAGCAGTGACTGCGCATCCGTCTTCATATGGTCAGGGTCGGTGAGATGTTTATCGCGCAGTCCGAACGCCAGCTTGGTTGCTTCCACAATGCGGTGCACCGTTTGCGCATCGTCCGCCTGCGCCATTGCCAGTTGATCGGTAATCCCCAGGATAGCCAGTGACACCAGGCCCTGGGTGGGGGGTGTCATATTATAAATATCACCGTGCTGGTGGCGGATACGCAATGGTGTGCGGCGTCTGGCCTGATGCTGCTGCAAATCCTGCAGCGTCACCGGCATGCCGAGGCGCGACATTTCCAGCGCTAGTTTGTGTGCCAGCGGCCCGCGATAGAAACTCTCCAGCCCGTCGAGTGTCAGTGCCGTCAGCGTGTGCGCCAGGGCGGGCTGGGTGAAGCGGCTGCCCGGGCGCGGCGGTTCGCCGTCGGGCAGAAAGGTGGCGGCAAAGCCGGGTTGATCGGCCAGCTCGATAAATTTACTGGTGGTGGCCTGCGCCTGGGATTCGGTGACCGGAATACCGTCGGCGGCGTAGCGGATGGCATCGGCCAGCAGGCGCGCCAGCGGCAGCGGTTCACTGCCCAGTTCGCCAGCGATTTTCAGCGCTTCCGCCCAGCCGCTGACGGTGCCAGCGACGGTCAGCGCCGCTTTGGGGCCGCGATGCGGGATACGCGTTTCACCGCTGTAGAAGTCGGGATGGGCGAGGGAACCAGCCGCACCGCTGGCGTCGATGGCGACCGGTTCGCCACCGGGCGGGACAATCAGCCAGAAGCCGTCACCGCCAAGGCCATTCATATGCGGATAGACCACCGCGATCGTGGCCGCCGCGGCGACCATCGCTTCAATCGCATTGCCGCCTTCGCGCAGTACCGCGAGGGCGCTTTCACTCGCCAGATGGTGTGGTGTGACCGCCATTCCCATTGGCGCCATATTGCTCTGAATCATCGCTTACTCTTTTTTATCGGGTTACAGAGAAGAATTGGGAAGCAAGAGCTGTTCCAGGTTGCCAGATACTCAGGTTATGTTATGTTCAGCTGAAACAAAAGTTACAAGAGATCGCCATGCAACAACTTGATGAACGTCTGAGAAGCCAGTATTCGCAGCTGTCGCCGCAGGAGCAGCGCATTGCAGATTTTGTCTTCGACCATTTTGATGATCTGATCAGTTATAACAGCGCCGAGCTGGCCCGGCTGAGTGGCGTATCGAAAGCCACAGTCAGTCGCCTGTTTAAACGCTTGGGCTATGAAAAATATAAAGATATGCGCGATGAACTGCGCACGCTGCGCCAGAGTGGTATGCCGTTAACCGATAACCGCGATGCGGTGCAGGGCAACACGCTGCTGGCGCGCCATTACAAGCAGGAGATGGCGAACCTGACGCAGTGGGTGAACAGCATCGATGCCCTGCAGTTTGGCGAGATTATTCAGGCGCTGTGCAGCAGCCAGCGGGTGCTGATTGTCGGTATGCGTAACTCTTATCCGGTGGCGCTGCACCTGCGCCAGCAGCTGCTGCAGGCACGGGCGCAGGTGAGTCTGCTGCCTCAGCCTGGTCAGACACTGGCGGAAGAGCTGGTGGATATCACACCTCAGGATCTGGTGGTGGTGGTGGCGTTTCGCCGTCGTCCGCGCATCATCAAACCGCTGTTGCAGCAGCTGCAGCAGAATGGCATCCCGGTGCTGCTGATCTGTGAACCACAGGCCCAGAGCGTGTCGGCGCTGGCGAGCTGGCAACTGAGCGCCCCGCTGGACAGTGTCTCGGCGTTTGACAGTTACGCCTCGGCAATGAGTGTGATTAACCTGCTGTCGAATGCGTTGCTGCATGAATTATTAGCACAGGGACGGCAGCGCATTCATCAAATCGCTGACCTGTATCAGCATCTCGACGAGCTGGAACAACGCTGACGGGGCACCATTTTGGTGCTTTGCCTCTTTTTGGTTCAACCTGTCGCGGTCTTTCGTCACCGCATTTTCCCCGTCAGTCCTGATAAAATCTGCCGTTAAGAAAAATCGCACGGCAGATTCCGTCCTGGCACATTAGTTGCAGAATGTATATCCAAGAATCTTTTGTTTCATAATTCACAAACCGGGGTATGATGATGAAAAGAGCATTGATGGCAGTGATGGGCGCAGCGCTGATGTTCACGCAAGTCACCAGCGCGATGGCGGATCAGTTACAGGATATCCAGAAACGTGGCGTGATTCGCATCGCCGTACCACAGGATTTCCCGCCGTTCGGTTCTGTGGGAACCGACCTGCAACCGCAGGGTTATGACATCGATATGGCGAAGTATATCGCCAAAGAGATGAAACTAAAGTTACAGCTGGTTCCTGTCACCAGTGCTAACCGCGTACCTTATCTGCAAACCGACAAAGTCGATCTGGTGATCTCCAGCATGGGTAAAAATGCTGAGCGTGAAAAAGTGATCGATTTCAGTCGTGCGTATGCGCCGTTCTTCCTCGGTGTATTCGGTCCGAAAGACTCACTGCTGAAAGATGCCGCCGGGCTGAACGGCCAGTCTATTGGGGTCACCCGTGGCGCAGTCGAAGATATGGTGCTGACCGACGTGGCGCCGAAAGACGCGCAGGTGAAGCGTTATGAAGATAACAACACCACGCTGTCTGCTTACCTCTCGGGTCAGGTGCAGTATGTCGCGACCGGTAACCTGGTGGTTGCCGCGATTGCGCGCCAGAACGCGGAAAAAGCGCCAGTGGCGAAATTTATGCTGAAAGATTCACCGTGCTTTATCGGCCTGCGTAAAAACGAGCCTGCGCTGAAAGAGAAAGTGAATGCGCTGATCGAACAGGCGATTCAGGACAAGACGCTGAACGCGCTGTCGGAAGAGTGGCTGAAAGCGCCACTGCCAGCGGATTTAGGCGCGTAAGGACGGCGGTATGATCGGACAACTCGACTTTGCCGCACTGTGGCCCCACTGGCCGGAACTGTTGTCCGGTCTGTGGGTCACGATCCAGCTGACGGTGCTGGCAACGATTGGTGGTGTGGGGCTGGGTATTTTTGGCGCTGCTCTACGCTGTGGTAAGCCGTCGCTGCTGAGCCGCCTGTGGGGCGGCTATGTGGAGCTGATCCGCAATACGCCGTTTGTCGTACAGCTGTTTTTTATCGTCTTTGGCCTGCCGAACATGGGCGTCAAACTGACAGCCGGTGAAGCCGCGCTGCTGGCGATGCTGATTAACCTTGGTGCGTACAGCACCGAGATTATTCGCGCCGGGATTCAGGTGACGCCAAAAGGGCAGTGGGAAGCGGGACGCGTGCTGGGGCTGACTCGCACGCAGACCTTTATTCGCGTGGTGCTGCCGCCGTCGCTGAAACGCATTTATCCGGCACTGGTGAGCCAGTGCATTATCGTGATGCTCGGCTCGTCGGTGGTGTCGCAGGTCTCGTATGAAGAGCTGACCTTCGCCGCCAACCTGATTCAGTCGCGCACCTTTTTAAGTTTTGAAGTCTATCTGGTGACAACACTGATGTATCTGGCGCTGTCGATTGCCATGCGTCAGCTGTTACTCGCCGCCGGGCGCAAATGGTTTGGAGATCACCCATGATGAATACTTTCACTGACTGGGACATCCTGCGCAATTTGCTGCTGGCTGCGCGCTGGACACTGTTACTGTCGCTGACGGCGTTTTTTGGCGGCACGCTGGTGACGTTACCGCTGTTGCTGCTGCGCCTGACACGTCGCCGCTGGGCGTTGCGTCTGATCCGTGGCTACGTCGAGCTGTTTCAGGGCACGCCGCTGCTGATGCAGCTGTTTCTGGCGTTTTTCGGCGTCGCGCTGTTCGGGATTGATGTTGCTCCCTGGACTGCCGCCGCACTGGCGCTGACGCTGTACACCAGCGCCTTTTTGCTCGATATCTGGTACGGCAGCATCAACGCGTTGCCGAAAGGGCAGTGGGAAGCCTCACGCTGTCTGGGCCTCAGTTTTGGGCAGACGCTGTACCGCGTGGTCGCGCCGCAGGCGGTGCGTATCGCTATCGCGCCTACTGTCGGCTTTGCCGTACAGGTGGTGAAAGGCACTGCGCTGGCATCGATTATCGGCTTCGTCGAACTGACCAAAGCCGGCACGATTCTGAATAATGTGACTTATCAGCCGTTTAAAGTCTTCGGGTTGGTGGCGCTGGGCTACTTCCTGATGTGTTATCCGCTGTCTCGCTACAGCCAGTATCTGGAGAAGAAATTCAATGCCGCTCATCACCATTAATCAGGTTCAGAAGTATTACGGTAAAAACCATGTACTGAAAGGCGTCGACCTGGATATCGAAATGGGGCAGGTCATCTCGATTATCGGTCGCAGCGGCTCGGGTAAAAGTACCCTGTTACGCTGCATTAACGGCCTCGAAGGATATCAGGAAGGCAGCATTAAACTGGGCGGTATGACCATTACCGACCGTGACTCGCAGGCGCGCGACATCAGTCGTTCAGTGGGTATGGTGTTCCAGAACTTTAACCTGTTCCCGCATATGACTGCGCTGGAAAACGTCATGCTGGCGCCGCGTCGGGTGCTGAAAAAGAAAGAGAGCGAGTGCCGTCAGCTGGCCGCACAGATGCTGGAAAAAGTGGGGCTGGGCGATCGTCTCGACTACTACCCGGCGAACCTCTCCGGCGGTCAGCAGCAGCGTGTGGCGATTGCCCGTGCGCTGGCGATGTCGCCAAAAGTGTTGCTGTGCGATGAAATCACCTCGGCGCTTGACCCTGAGCTGGTCGGCGAGGTGCTGAAAGTGCTGGAACAACTGGCACAGGAAGGCATGACGCTGATTCTGGTGACCCATGAGATGAACTTCGCCCGTGAAGTCGGTGACCGCGTGGTGTTTATGCATCAGGGGAAAGTGTGGGAGCAGGGTGACAGCCGTGAGCTGTTTGCCAGTCCGCAAACGGCAGAGCTGAAACAGTTTATCTCCTCGGTGCGCGGCCTCAATTAATCCAGGCCCGCATCAGGATGCATGCATAAGGAACTCAAAATGGATATCACGCAGTACCCACAAATCAATCCGCCGCAACGTCTGCTGATGGGGCCAGGACCGATTAACGCCGATCCGCGCGTGCTGCGCGCCATGTCGAGCCAGTTGCTGGGTCAGTACGATCCGGCGATGACGCAGTATATGAATGAGGTGATGGCGCTGTATCGTGCGCTGTTCCGCACTGAAAATCGCTGGACGATGCTGATTAATGGCACCTCCCGCGCCGGTATTGAAGCCATTCTGCTGTCGGCGATTCGTCCGGGCGACAAAGTGCTGGTGCCGGTATTTGGCCGTTTCGGTCATCTGCTGTGTGAAATCGCCCGCCGCTGCCGCGCCGAAGTGCATACCATCGAGGTGCCGTGGGGCGAAGTGTTCAGCCCGGACCAGATTGAAGACGCGATTAAGAAAGTGCGCCCGCGTCTGCTGCTGACGGTGCAGGGCGATACGTCCACCACTATGCTGCAGCCGCTGGAGAAACTGGGTGAAATCTGCCGTCAGTATGGCGTGCTGTTCTACACCGATGCCACCGCCTCCTTTGGTGGTAATCCGCTGGAAACCGATGCCTGGGGACTGGATGCAATCTCCGCCGGGATGCAGAAGTGCCTCGGCGGTCCTTCCGGTACGTCTCCGATCACCCTGAGTCCGCAGATGGAAGCGGTGATCCGCAAGCGCAAATGTGTAGAAGAGGGCATCCGCACCGCCGACCATCAGGATGGCGAAGATGAGATGATCTACTCCAACTACTTCGACCTCGGCATGATTATGGATTACTGGGGACCGGAGCGGCTGAACCATCACACGGAAGCCACCACGGCGCTGTTTGGCGCACGTGAATGCGCGCGTCTGATCCTGCAGGAAGGGCTGGATAACAGCATTGCGCGCCATAAACTGCACGGCGATGCGCTGCTGGCCGGGATTCAGGGGATGGGGCTGGAAACCTTCGGCGATTTAAACCACAAAATGAACAACGTACTGGGGGTGGTGATCCCGCAGGGCGTCAATGGCGATCAGGTGCGTAAGCTGATGCTGGAAGATTTTGGCATCGAAATTGGCACCTCGTTTGGTCCGCTGGTGGGCAAAGTGTGGCGTATCGGCACCATGGGCTATAACGCGCGCAAAGATTGCGTGCTGCAGACGCTGGCGGCGCTGGAAGCGGTGCTGAACCACCTCGGCTTTAACACTACCCAGGGCGCTGCGCTGCAGGCGGCATGGGATCACTACAGCAACGGGAGCCGTTAATGGGTGACTGCCTGATGAGTGCCGATGCGGCGGCGCAGGCTGCTGCCCGGGTGATGGCTCGCTGCGATGCGCTGGCGGAAATCAGCGAAACTGCCGGGCAACTGACTCGCGTCTATTTGTCGCCGGAACATCTGCGTGCCAACGCGCACGTGGGTGAGTGGATGCAGGCGGCGGGGATGCAGGTATGGCAGGACAGTGTTGGCAATATTTGTGGTCGTTATGAAGGCGTCCAGCCCGGCGCGCCAGCGCTGTTACTGGGATCGCATCTCGATACGGTGCGCGATGCCGGTCGTTATGACGGTATGCTGGGCGTGCTGACGGCGATTGAAACCGTACAGTGGCTGCATCAGCACCAGCTGCGCCTGCCGCTGGCGATTGAGATTGTCGGTTTTGGTGATGAAGAGGGCACGCGTTTCGGCATCACGTTACTGGGCAGCCGGGGTATTACCGGCACCTGGCCGTCAGGCTGGCTGGAACAGCAGGATGCGGAGGGCATCAGCGTCGCCGAAGCACTGCGCACCGCCGGGCTGGATGCGGGCAATATTGCTCAGGCGGCACGTCAGGTGAGCGATATCGTCGCCTATCTGGAGCTGCATATTGAGCAGGGGCCGTGTCTGGAACAGGCACAACTGCCACTGGGCGTGGTGACGGCGATTAACGGCGCACGCCGGCTGAACTGCCGTTTTATTGGTGAAGCCGGGCATGCAGGAACGGTGCCGATGCAGCAGCGTAAAGATGCGCTGGCGGCGGCGGCTGAGTGGATGCTGTATGCCGAAAAACGCACGACAGAATGTAACCCGCACTTAGTCGCGACCTTTGGCACATTACAGTGCTCACCGGGGGCGGTGAACGTGATCCCGGGTGAGGTGCATCTGACGCTGGATGTGCGCGGGCCGGAAGATCAGCCGCTGGCGGCGTTACTGGCTGAATTGCTGGAGACGGCGCAGGCGATCGCTCAGCGTCGCGGACTGCGCTTCAGTGCGGAAGAATATTATCGTATTGATGCCACGCGTTGTGACAGCGGCTTACAGGCGGCGCTGACCCGAGCGGTGATGCAGGCGCAGGGTGCGGCACTGTCACTGCCGAGCGGCGCGGGACATGATGCGATAGCGATTGCCGAGCGCTGGCCGGTGGGCATGCTGTTTGTTCGCTGCGATCGTGGTATCAGCCATCATCCGGCAGAATCCGTCATGGCGCAGGATGTCGCGACGGCGTTGCAGGCGTATTTGCAGGCGGTGCATGATCTCGCCAGTCGTTCTGATTCTGGCTCTGAAGTTTTCCAGTAATTTCCAGAAAATATCTTCGTTCAGGTAAAAAAACACCTAAGTAATTCTAATTAATTTATGATGAACTTTGGTGTTTTGTTCTTTATTTTCCGTCGTTATCACGTGATATTACTGGCTTATGACGGCGATATTTCCCTTTTTCGTTTGAAAAACAAGACAATATTTTTTCTCAGCAAATGTTATTGTTTCGTTTAACATCGCATGGCGCAGGCATTGATTCAGACGAATTTATTGGCATAATTTGCCTTAACTTCTTCCATAAGCAAGGCTAACACTAGGGAAATGACCGAGGTATCAGGTTGTTATAATAATTAACGCCGGAGTTGATTTTGTTGTCACGGCGATGATACCGGATGCAGTAATCGAGAATCAGTGGAATGGAAGGTTGTGTGGAGTAACTGGTAAGCATTGTTAACGAAACGCAACAGTATGATGGAAAACAATCCGCCCGCAGAAAGTACACTTTCTGCGGGCGGATTGTTTTTAAGCCTCTGACACCGTGTCAGAGGCTAAAGCTGTCGGCATCGCGCCACGCAGGAAAGCGTTCACGATACTCGCGCAGGGCTTCGAGTGACAGCTCTGCGTCCAGACGCGCGGCCTGATAAGGTTCAGCTGTCGCCAGCATCTCACCGAGTGGACTGATAATCCGGCTGTCGCCACTGTACTGATGCTGGTTGCCGTCACTGCCGACGCGGTTACAGCCTGCGACATACGCCTGGTTTTCGATAGCACGCGCCAGCAGCAACGACTGCCAGTGCAGAGCGCGCGGCGCCGGCCAGTTCGCCACGTACAGCGCCAGATCGTAGTCGTTCTGATTGCGTGAAAACACCGGGAAACGCAGGTCGTAGCAAATCTGCGGCAGAATACGCCAGCCGCGCCACTCAATAATTTCGCGCGTTTCACCTGCCTGATAATGGTGGTGTTCATCTGCCATACGGAACAGATGACGCTTATCATAACTGTGCAGTGTGCCGTTCGGCTCCACCAGCAGGAAACGGTTGACCGCGCCTTTCTCCGTCTGAATTGCTGCACTGCCGCCCACCAGCGCATTCGTGGCTTGTGCGTGGCCGTGCAACCACTCCACCACCCGCGCCTGCGGCAGTGAGGATTGCGCCGCTTCCATGGCAAAACCGGTGGTGAACATTTCCGGCAGCAGAATCAGGTCGCGTCCGCGAATATCCGCCAGCAGGGTATCAAAATGGCGCAGGTTCGCTTCGCCATCCATCCAGACCAGCGGTTGTTGCAATACCGTCAGATTCAAAGTTGACACAGGCGCTCCGCAGCAGCATCCAGCGTGGCTTCCTGTTTCGCGAAGCACAGGCGGATCAGTTTATGAGGGAAAGGATCGGCGCAGAATACGGACAGCGGGATCGCCGCCACGCCAGCCTCTTTGGTCAGCCACTGGCAGAAGCTGACATCATCCAGATCGGAAATGGCGCTGTAATCCGCCAGTAAGAAGTAGGTGCCTTCGCACGGCAGCAGCTCCAGACGACTGCTCGCCAGCGCCTGGACAAAACGGTCGCGGCGCGCACGATAAAAGTCCGGCAGCTCGCGGTAGTGCTCTGGCTGCTCGCGCAGCATATCCGCCAGCGCCAGCTGTGCCGGGGTATTCACTGAGAAAGTCAGATACTGGTGCACTTTACGAATTTCCGCACTCAGTGCCGCGGGTGCCACGCAGTAACCCACTTTCCAGCCAGTCATATGGAAGGTTTTACCGAACGAGGAGACGGCGATAGCGCGTTCACGCAGCTGCGCATGTGCCAGCACGCTGGCATGGCCTTCAGCGGCAAAGCAGATATGCTCGTACACTTCATCGCTCAGGACGTAGATCTCCTGGCTGGCAATCGCCTGCCACAGCGCAGCAAAGTCACTCTGCTGCCATACCGTCGCCGACGGGTTGTGTGGCGTATTGAGGATCACCAGTCGCGTGCGTGACGACAGCAGGGACGTGAACTGCTGCCAGTCGACTTTAAAAGCTGGTGGCTGCAGTGCGATGCGCTTCATTACGCCGCCCGCCAGTGTGACGGCAGGGGCATAGCTGTCGTAGCTTGGGTCGAAGCAAATCACTTCATCGCCCGGACGCACCAGCGCGGTAATCGCTGCATACAGTGCTTCGGTGGCGCCGGCGGTAACGGTAATATCGCTATTAGCATCGGGTTTATGGCCATACAGCGCGGCAGTTTTCTCCGCAATCGCTTCGCGCAACGGCTGTACGCCGGTCATTGGGGCATACTGGTTCGCGCCCTGGCTGACATGGTATGCCAGACGCTCCTGCAGGTACGCCGGACCATCGAAATCAGGGAAACCCTGCGACAGGTTAATGGCCTGATGCTGCGCCGCCAGTGCGCTCATTTGCGTGAAAATCGTGGTGCCGAGCGCCGGAAGTTTGCTCTCGGGAATCAGGGGAGTATGGCTCATGCGTATCTGACCTTTAGCGCTGGTTTCTTCATGTTGAAGCCACTATAACACGATGTTACTATTTGGCAATCAAGACGCATAGACGTCCATACCCGTCAGTGTTCAGGTTAACTGGTGAGGGGGATGCATGCGGGTAGCTGTGCTGCCGCAATCACCTGTTAAATAAGGAAAGGTATGACGGTTTTATCGCAATTAGACCAGCTGGTGGCGACCTGTCACTGGATTGGCGCAAAAGGCTGGGCACCGGCTACGGGCGGCAATATGTCGGTGCGTCAGGATGACCGCCATTGCCTGCTCAGCGAATCCGGTAAAGATAAAGGCAGCCTGACATCGGACGACTTTATCCAGGTGGAGATCGCCAGCAACCATGTGCCTTCCGGGCGTAAACCATCGGCGGAAACCGGGCTGCATACTTTAATTTATCGTCTGTTCCCGCAAACCGGCGCGGTGTTGCATACCCATACCGTCAACTCCACGGTGCTGTCCCGCGTGGAAAAAGGTAATGCGCTGATTCTGCAGGGCTATGAAATGCAGAAAACCCTTGCCGGGCAGCACTCTCATCTCGACAGCGTGGCGATTCCCCTGTTTGATAATGACCAGGATATCAACGCGCTGGCACAACGCCTTGAAGCGTTCCATCAGCACACCCCACTGCGCTACGGCTTTTTGCTGCGCGGACACGGTCTGACCTGCTGGGGCAAAGATGTGGCTGAGGCGCAGCGGCATCTGGAAGGGCTGGAATTCCTGTTTTTGTGTGAAATGCAACGACGCCTGCTGGAGGCCAAATGATCCGCGCGATTGTCACTGATATTGAAGGCACCACCAGCGATATTCGCTTTGTGCATACGATTTTGTTCCCTTACGCTCGTGAGCGGCTGGTAGCCTGGCTGCTGGCGCATCAGCAGGAAGACGCCGTCCGCGCCGCGCTGGACGATCTGCGCGCTGAGATCGCACAGCCGGATGCGACCCTTGAACAGCTGACGCAGACTCTGCTGACGTATATCGATGAAGATCGCAAATCCACGCCGCTGAAAGCCCTGCAGGGCATGATCTGGCGTGAAGGTTACCTGAACGGCGATTTTAAAGGGCATCTTTACCCGGATGTGCTGCCCGCGCTGCAACAGTGGCAGGCACAGGGCATTGCATTATATGTTTATTCATCTGGTTCAGTAGCTGCGCAGAAATTGTTATTTGACTACAGCGACGAAGGTGATATCACTCCGCTATTTAGTGGCTATTTCGATACCCATGTTGGCGCCAAGCGTGAGGAGTCCTCCTACCGCAATATCGCCAGCCAGATCGATCTGCCCGTCAGTGAACTGCTGTTCCTGTCCGATATCCATCAGGAACTGGATGCGGCGCAGCAGGCAGGCTGGCACACCGTGCAGTTAATTCGCGGCGAGGCGGATGCGCTCAGCGTCCATCGTCAGGTCAACCGTTTTGATCAGATCAACCTGGAGCTGTTTTCCTCATGAGTGCATTGACTATTTTTACCGATACCGAAGCCAGTGAACCGATCTGGCACAGCACCGATGCTGACGCGATCCGTCAGCAGCTGAATGCCAAAGACGTGCGCTTTGAACGCTGGGAAGCCGATCGCGATCTGGGGGAAAATCCGGATGCTGAAACCGTGATCAACGCCTATCAGCATGCGATTGATCGTCTGGTGGCAGAGAAGGGTTATCAGAGCTGGGATGTGATCAGCATGCGTGCGGATAACCCGCAGAAAGAGGTGCTGCGCACCAAGTTTTTGTCCGAGCATACCCATGGTGAAGATGAAGTGCGTTTCTTTGTCGAAGGTGCCGGGCTGTTCTGCCTGCACCTGGATGGCAAGATCTATCAGATCCTGTGTGAGAAGAATGACCTGATCTCTGTGCCTGCAGGTACGCCGCACTGGTTTGATATGGGTTCTGCGCCGCACTTTACGGCTATCCGTATTTTCGATAATCAGGAAGGCTGGATCGCGAACTTTACCGGCGACAAGATTGCTGACGCCTATCCGCGTCTGCCGTAACGTTCCGCAGTCTGTTCCCTCCCCCAAGGTGTGGGGGAGGGTTAGGGAGGGGGTACCGGTGGCACAGTGCTGAGTTGTCTGCTCCCCCATCCCAGCCTTCCCCCGCTTGCGGGGGAAGGCGTCGTCAGAGCATGTTGTGCGTCCGCCGATTAATCCGGCTGGAAAAATCCTGCCGCCACCTGATCCGGTGTCACTACACCGGTATCCAGCACCCAGCCACTGATCAGCGCTGCTGGCGTGACATCAAACGCCGGGTTGTACACGCTGGCATTTTCCGGCGCCCACTGTACCTGACCAAAACTGCCTGCCACTCCCGTGACCTCACGCGCATCGCGCTGTTCAATAGGAATCGCAGCGCCGTTCGGGCACAGTCTGTCGATGGTAGTGTGTGGCGCGGCAACATAGAACGGAATGCCGTGATGGTGTGCCAGCACCGCCAGGCTGTAAGTGCCGATTTTATTCGCCACATCGCCATTCGCGGCAATACGGTCTGCGCCAACCCAGATGGCATCCACTTTGCCCTGGCCCATCAGGCTGGCGGCCATCGAGTCGCAAATCAGCTGATACGGTACACCCAGTTCGCCCAGTTCCCAGGCGGTCAGACGGCCCCCCTGCAGCAGTGGGCGGGTCTCATCCACCCAGACATTCGCCACTTTACCTTGCTGGTGAGCGCGGGCGATCACGCCCAGCGCGGTGCCGACACCCGCCGTCGCCAGACCGCCGGTGTTGCAGTGCGTCAGCAGGCGGCTGCCCGGCGACACCAGCTCGCTGCCCGCCGTGGCGATGCTGTCGCACAGCGCTTTATCTTCTGCCACCAGCCGCAGCGCTTCCTCGCTCAGTGCCGCGACGAAATTTTCCTGTGCCAATGCCTGCTTCATGCGGTCGAGGTTGTTCATCAGATTAACCGCGGTAGGACGCGCCGCCCGCAGCACCTCCAGCGCGCTGGCCAGTTCTGCTTTCGGCATGCCGTTTTCCGCCAGCAGCGCCAGCAGCAGGCTGGCAGAGAGGCCAATCAGCGGTGCGCCGCGTACACGCAGCGTCTGGATATGTTCTACCAGGCTGGCGACGCTGGGTGTGGCGTGCCAGATTTTTTCCTGCGGCAGTGCCTGCTGGTCGAGGATCGAGAGCTGATTGTCACGGACGCGTAAACTGGTGGTGCTGAATGTCTGCATGTGGTTTAAATCCATGTTGCGTTAATGCTGCATATTGTGCCAACATGCAATGCGGATGTATAGACGTCTGAACGGCTTGTTCTGAGAAAGAATAAAAAGATTTGATGAGGATGAAGGCAATGTCGCAATACCGTACGTTCACTGTCGCAGATGCTGTGGATTATGCCCAAAAATTTGGTGGACTGGACGATCCCGCTTCACTGGTGGACGCACAGGAAGTTGGCGATGGTAACCTGAACCTGGTGTTTAAGATTTTCGACACCTCAGGCAACAGCCGTATCATTGTTAAACAGGCGCTGCCGTATGTGCGCGTGGTCGGAGAATCCTGGCCACTGACGCTGGATCGCGCCCGTCTGGAAGCGGAAACGCTGAAAGTACATGGCACGTTTTGCCCGCAGCATACGGTGAATGTGCTGCATTACGATACCGATTTAGCGGTGATGGTGCTGGAGGATCTCTCTGATCACACTATCTGGCGCGGCGAGCTGGTGAAAGGCGGTTATTTCCCGAAAGCGGCCTCGCAGGTGGGTGAATATCTGGCGCAGACGCTGTTCTATACCTCTGATTTCTTCCAGCATCCGCATGCGAAAAAAGCGGACGTAATCCGGTTCACCAACCCGGAATTGTGTGAGATGACGGAAGATCTGTTCTTTAACGATCCGTATCAGGTGCACGAGCGTAATGCCTACCCGGCGACGCTGGAAAGTTTTGTCGCGGAGCTGCGTGACGATAATGAACTGAAGATTGCCGTCGCGGATCTGAAGCACCGTTTCCTGTCCCATGCCCAGGCACTGCTGCACGGCGACATCCACAGCGGTTCGATTTTTGTCACTCAGGACAGCCTGAAAGCGATTGATGCTGAGTTTGGTTTCTATGGTCCGATGGGCTTCGATGTCGGCACGGCGATTGGCAACCTGCTGATTAACTACTGTGCGCTGCCGGGACTGCTCTCTGCGCGTGAAGCGGCAGAAGGGCGCGAACAGCGTCTGAATGATGTACGTGAAGTGTGGCAGGCCTTTACCGGACGTTTCCGCGAACTGGCGGCAGAGAAAACCCGCGATCAGGCGCTGGCGTGGCCGGGCTATGCCGAGGCGTTTCTGCAGCAGGTACTGCGTGACACCATTGGTTTCTGCGGCACTGAACTGATTCGTCGTACGGTAGGGATTTCACAGGTGGCGGATATCAAAAAAATCGCCAGCGAGCCGATGCGCGATGAGTGTCTGCGTCATGCTATCAGTCTCGGCCGGGCGCTGATTCTGGCGGCACCGCATGTGCAGGATATTGATGCGCTGATTGCGCGGGTGCGGCAGAACGGTTAAGGCAGAGCTTTGGAGCTTTAGCACAATGGCTCCGAGCCTGAGTTGTGTTGCTGACCGATCGAGCCTGCGCAGGGAACACGGTCAGCTCCGGAAAGACGCAAATGCTGCCATCCATGGCCGCTCGGCCCGCGCCGTCCATGGCGCGGGACGCTTTCCTCCGCTAACCGTGTTCCCTGCGTCTTGAGTCAGGGAGTTGCTGTCTTGCCGTATTTACGTACTGAATACTGGTTCCGTCAAAGATTCCTTAAGCCGCCTCAATCTTTCTTGCCGGCTTTTCCTCTTTTACCGGCCGCGTCGCCAGCTCATCCGCTGCAAAATCATCGACATTAATACTGCGCAGGCGGCTGGCTTCTGCGCGTGTCAGCACATCCGCTTCCTGCTGATTAATCCAGCCCTGTTGCAGGCCACGCTGCGCCAGCTTGTCCAGGCGGGTAAACGACAGGTGCTTGTTCAGCTGTTTGCACAGGCGGTCGTGGATCACTTCCGCTGCCATCACATCCTGCAGCGCTTCTTCCAGCAGACCTGCCGGATTATTCTCGCCTGGCGTCAGGTACTGACCGCGTCCCAGGCGGGTACGGGTGGCGGAAGGCACCTGCAGAATGCGCGCCAGTTGATGATCCAGCTGATCCGATGGTGCACGGCAGTGGCGACCGAGCGGGAAGATCACCCCACGCAGCAGGGCGGCGATCGCACGATTCGGGAAGTTACGCAGCAGGTCGTCAATGGCATTTTCCGCCTGATGCAGCGCATCCTGTACACCCCAGTGCAGCAGCGGCAGATCGGCTTCATGACGTCCTTCATCCTGATAACGCTTCAGCGCCGCTGATGCCAGATAAAGCTGGCTCAGCACGTCACCCAGTCGCGCAGAAATGCGCTCACGGCGTTTCAGGCTGCCGCCGAGTACCGCCATGGACACATCGGAGAGCAGCGCGAGGTTGGCGCTAAGACGATTGAGATGCTGATAGTAACGACGGGTGGCGTCGCGTGTCGGTGCTTTACTGGTGCGACCGGCAGTCAGACCCAGCCACAGGCTGCGCATTTTATTGCTGCCGACGTGGCCGATATGGCTGAACAGTGCCTTATCGAACGCGTTAACATCGTGATCCTGCGCGGCGGCCATCTCCTGCAGCACATAAGGGTGGCAGCGAATCGCTCCCTGACCAAAGATAATCATACTGCGCGTCAGAATGTTCGCCCCTTCCACGGTAATGGCTATCGGCGCGCCCTGGTAAGCGCGCGCCAGGAAGTTGCTGCTGCCGAGCATAATACCTTTGCCGCCGGCAATATCCATCGCGTCGACAATGGCGCGCTGGCCGCGGTGGGTGCAGTGATATTTAACAATTGCTGACAGCACCGCCGGTTTTTCGCCCAGCACAATGCCGTAGGTAATTAATGCAGCAGCGGCATCCATCACATAAGCGTTACCGGCAATACGCGCCAGCGGCTCTTCGATACCTTCCATTTTACCAATCGGCAGTTTGAACTGGCGACGAATATGCGCGTAAGCACCAATCGCCAGTGCAATACTTTTCAGGCTGCCGGTAGAGTTTGACGGCAGCGTGATGCCACGTCCGACAGACAGGCATTCAACCAGCATGCGCCAGCCCTGACCGGCCATTTTCGGCCCGCCGATAATGTAATCCAGCGGCACAAAGATGTCCTGACCACGCGTCGGGCCGTTCTGGAACGGTACGTTCAGCGGGAAGTGGCGACGGCCAATTTCCACGCCCGGTGTGCTGGTGGGGATCAGTGCACAGGTGATGCCGAGATCTTCCGTGTCGCCCAGCAGATGGTCCGGGTCCGACAGTTTAAATGCCAGCCCCAGTACGGTGGCTATCGGCGCGAGGGTGATATAGCGCTTGTTCCACGTCAGGCGCATACCCAGCACCTGTTGTCCCTGCCAGTTACCCATACAGACCACGCCAGTATCCGGGATGGCACCAGCATCAGAACCCGCTTCCGGGCTGGTCAGCGCAAAGCAGGGGATCTCCTGACCGCGCGCCAGGCGTGGCAGATAGTGATCTTTCTGTTCATCGGTGCCGTAGTGTTGCAGCAGCTCGCCGGGGCCAAGTGAGTTTGGCACGCCGACGGTAATCGCCAGAATGCCGGAAACGCCCGCCAGTTTCTGCAGCACTTTGGCCTGAGCATAAGCAGAGAAGTCGAGGCCGCCGTACTCTTTTTTGATAATCATGGCGAAGAAGCGGTGTTCTTTCAGGTGCGCCCACAGTTCCGGCGGCAGATCGGCGCTCTCATGGGTGATATGGAAATCGTTAGCCATCCGGCAGGCTTCTTCCACCGGGCCATCAATAAATGCCTGTTCGGCTTCGGTCAGGCGTGGCTGCGGATAGTTATGCAGTTTTTGCCAGTCGGGGTTGCCGCGAAATAAATCGCCTTCCCACCAGGTGGTGCCGGCATCAATCGCTTCTTTTTCCGTGCGCGACATTGGCGGCATCACTTTCTGGAAAATTTGCAACACTGGCCGGGAGAAGATCGCGCGCCGCAGCGACGGCAGATTAAATGGCAGCAGGATAATCGCCAGCGGCAGCAGCAACCAGGGCGTCCACAGCGATAATGCCGCCATGGCGGCTGTCCATACCAGCAGCAGCGCGCTACCGGTGAGCAGGCTGACGCGGTGATAAAACAGCGCGCCCAGCAGCACAATCGTCGCGAGAATACTGAGTACCATCATAATGAACCGCTCCGTAAGTTGTAAGAGGTCTGACCTGTTTGCGTGTACTACAGGTTTAGAGCAGATAAAGTTTGTTAGCAATACGTTTACATTATAATTACAACCTGGCTCACACTCCGGTCGCATCAAACGTCAAAGCCGCGGCTTGTGCGGCAGAGCGCTTTTCGCCTTACCTTCATTCCGGTAAACTTGAGCCAATCTCTTTCCTCCAAGGACATGTGTATGTACCAGGATATTATTCGCTCCGAGCTGAATGAAGCTGCCGACACTCTTAACAAATTCCTCAGTGATGACGCCAATCTTCACGCTATTCAGCGTGCTGCGGTGCTGCTGGCGGACTCGTTTAAGGCCGGTGGCAAGGTGCTTTCCTGTGGTAATGGTGGTTCTCACTGCGACGCGATGCATTTCGCCGAAGAACTGACTGGACGTTATCGTGAGAATCGCCCGGGTTATCCGGCGATTGCGATTTCTGATGTCAGCCATCTCTCCTGCGTCAGCAATGACTTTGGCTACGACTATGTCTTCTCTCGCTATATTGAAGCGGTAGGGCGTGCAGGCGATGTGCTGCTGGGTATTTCCACCTCCGGCAATTCCGGCAACGTGATTAAAGCGATTGAGGCCGCCCGAGCCCAGGGGATGAAAGTGATCACCCTGACCGGGAAAGACGGCGGCAAAATGGATGGCGCAGCGGATGTGGAAATCCGTGTACCGCATTTCGGTTTTGCTGACCGCATTCAGGAAATCCACATTAAAGTGATCCATATCCTGATCCTGTTAATTGAAAAAGAGATGGCAAAATAAGCCGCACCTTTCCTGCTGTGGCAGGGAAGGTGATAAGTTGATTTCTGAGGTCACCACTATGTGCGAACTGCTCGGGATGAGCGCGAACGTCCCAACGGACATCTGCTTTAGCTTTACCGGCCTGGTACAGCGTGGCGGCGGCACCGGTCCGCATAAGGATGGCTGGGGGATTACCTTCTACGAAGGGAAAGGTTGCCGCACGTTTAAAGATCCGCAGCCGAGTTTTAACTCGCCGATTGCGCGTCTGGTGCAGGACTACCCGATCAAATCCCACTCGGTGGTGGCGCATATCCGCCAGGCGAACCGCGGTGAAGTATCACTGGAAAATACCCATCCGTTTACCCGCGAACTGTGGGGACGCAACTGGACCTATGCGCATAACGGACAGCTGAAAGGTTACCGCCAGCTGGAAACCGGGCAGTTTCGTCCGGTGGGGGAGACCGACAGTGAACAGGCCTTCTGCTGGCTGCTGCATCAGCTGAGCACCCGTTATCCGCGCACGCCCGGCAACTGGCCTGCGGTGTTCCGCTATATCGCTGAACTGGCGGCGCAGCTGCGCGAGAAAGGTGTGTTTAATATGCTGCTGTCGGACGGGCGTTATCTGATGGCGTTCTGCTCCACCAATCTGTTCTGGATCACGCGTCGTGCACCGTTTGGCACAGCCAAACTGCTTGATCAGGATGTGGAGATTGATTTTCAGCAGCAGACCACGCCAAACGACGTGGTCACGGTGATTGCCACTCAGCCGCTCACCGGCAATGAAACCTGGAACAAGATTGCTCCAGGCGAGTGGGCACTATTTTGTCTGGGTGAGCGCGAGAAATGATCCGCTCTGCGCCGCAGGTGGGGTGCCGGGCAGCGGATTGCTGTTCATCACATACTGGCCATTATTGACGCTGACAGCCGGTGGCTGGCGATGATCGACAAACCACTGATAGCCCGGCTGCAGCTGCTTCCAGAAACTCAGGTAGTAAGAGTTACGGTGGCGCTGCATATTGCTCTCCGTCATACGGAACGGATAGATGTTCAGATTAATTTCTGACTGACCATTGCGCAGCGCCGCATTCACGTAAGTAAAAATCTCATCCATATACGCGTTGGTCATGGCATAGCAGCCAATCGATACGCAGTCACCATGAATCATCAGATACTTACCGTCGTAGCCCTGCTGACGATCATATTCATTCGGGAAACCGATATTGATCGCGCGGTAGAAACGGCTGTCGGGTTTTAACTGGCGCTGGCTGATGGTGTAAAAACCTTCCGGGCTTTTGAAATCACCCTGACGTTTTTTCGGCCCCAGGCCGCCGGAGAAATTACAGATGCGATAGCTGTCCAGCAGACGATATTCGTTGCCGATTTTGCCATACAGCTCAAGTGTACGTTCTTCTTTGAAGATCTGGATATAGAGCGGTGTACCCAGTAATTGTTTCTTTAATTCTTTGCTTACCGGCGCCAGTGGCTGAACAGGTTCAGTGACACTAGCCAGACAAACGGCAGGCATAAAAATCATCGCAAACAACAGTGCGATTTTGCCCATTCTGCTTCCCTTGATATAGAGGGTGTTATTTTTCTGACGTATCAACCTTGCGATGGCGTTCACGTCGTCTGCTTGCATTATCGGAAAATTCCGCTATCGCAGCTGAACATTAGCATTGTTGATTTTTTTATCAAGATGCGCGTAACGATTATTGCTGATCATTTTGTAATTTAACTGTGTGCTTATCCAGTAAATCGGAGGGTCTATGCGTAAAATCATTCATGTCGATATGGACTGCTTCTTTGCCGCCGTCGAAATGCGCGATGATCCCCGTTTACGCGATATTCCCATTGCCATTGGTGGCAGCCAGAAACAGCGTGGTGTGATTAGCACGGCTAATTATCCGGCGCGCAAATATGGCGTGCGCAGCGCGATGTCGACCGCGATGGCGCTGAAACTCTGCCCGCAGCTGAAAGTCATCCCGGGACGTTTCGATGCCTACAAGGCCGCGTCGGCGCATATTCGTGAAATTTTCTCGCGTTATACCACGCTGGTGGAGCCGTTGTCGCTGGATGAAGCCTATCTGGATGTCACCGACAGCCCGCATTGCCAGGGATCTGCGACCTTAATGGCGCGTGAAATCCGTCAGTGCATTGCCGATGAACTGCAACTGACAGCCTCCGCCGGTATCGCACCGATTAAGTTTCTCGCCAAGATTGCTTCCGATCTGAATAAACCCAACGGCCAGTTTGTGATTACCCCTGAACAGATGCCTGATTTTTTGCTGACGCTGCCGCTGGTGAAAATTCCCGGTGTGGGTAAGGTGACCGGCAAAAAGCTGGAGGAGATGGGATTGCTGACCTGCGCGGATGTGCAAAACAGCGACCTGGCGATGTTGCTAAAACGCTTTGGCAAATTTGGTCGTGTGCTGTGGGAACGCAGCCACGGTATTGATAACCGTGACGTGATTACGGAACGCGAACGCAAGTCCCTCGGTGTGGAACGCACGTTGTCGGAAGATATCCATAGCTGGGAGGAGTGCCTGAAAATCCTCGACTGGCTGTACGACGAGCTGGAACGGCGCTTAACGGCGATTAAGCCGGACCGGCAGATTGCCCGTCAGGGTGTAAAACTGAAGTTCAATGATTTCCAGCTGACGACGCAGGAGCATGTCTGGCCGGTGCTGAATAAAGACGATTTAATCGAACTGGCAAAGAAAACCTGGGATGAGCGGCGCGGCGAACGCGGGGTGCGGCTGGTGGGATTGCATGTCAGCCTGCTGCATCCGCAACTGGAGCGGCAACTGGTACTGGGCTGGTAGTGACTGAATCCATTGTTGACTGCTGGCTTACTCAAACTACGGCAGTTCGGGTGGCAACCTGTTTACTCAACGCTGGATGTGTGCGGAATCTGGAAGCAACACATAAATTTTAATGCGCAGGGTGCCCGGTCAGAGAAGGAAAGCGTCCCGCGCCAGGGACGGCGCGGGCCGAGCTGTCATGGATGACAGATCTTGCGACTTTCCGGAGCTGACCGGGTTCCCTGCGCACTGCTCCGGGCTGAAAGCGATGCCCCTGAGCAGGTCACCGTACCAAAAGCGGCCCCTCTGAGCAGTGCACCGGACGAAAACCGGTTACTTCGCCGGAATCACACGCAGCAGTTCGGTCAGCAGTTTCCAGTACAGGCCAACGCTCTCAATATGCACCTGCTCATCCGGAGAGTGTGGACCGGTAATGGTTGGGCCGATAGAGACCATATCCATATCCGGATACGGTTTCTTAAACAGGCCACACTCCAGACCAGCGTGGATCACCTGGATATTTGGCGTACGGTTAAACAACTTTTCGTAGGTTTCGCGCACCAGCGCCATCACTGGCGAGCTGGCGTCTGGCTGCCAGCCCGGATAACCGCCTTTTGGTGCGGTTTTCGCACCGGCCAGTTCGCCGAGTGAGGTCAGCATTTCCACCACGTAATCTTTGCCGCTGTCGATCAGTGAACGGATCAGGCAGATGATTTCTGCTTCCTGCGCATTGATGGACACCACACCGACGTTTAGCGAGGTTTCCACCACGCCTTTCATTACATCGGAATTGCGGATAACACCGTTTGGTGTGCTGTTCAGCAGTGCGAGGAAACGGTCACGGCTGTTCGCGGTCAGCGCCTGGCTTTCACTCGCCAGCGGCTCCACCAGCACATTCACGTTCTTCTCTTTGACGCTCAGCTCGTTCTGCAGCGTTGCCAGATAACCGGCTGCGGCCGCTTTCAGCGCATCCACTTTATCGGCTGCCAGCGCCAGAGTGGCGAAAGCTTCACGCGGGATAGCGTTACGCAGCGTACCGCCAGTAAAATCCACCAGACGAATATCCAGCGCCTTCGCCTGTGCCGCGAGGAAACGCGCCAGCAGCTTGTTGGCATTGCCCAGGCCGACATGGATATCACAACCGGAGTGGCCGCCTTTCAGACCTTTCACTGTCAGCTTCAGCGTGGTGTAACCCGCAGGCAGCGCTTCACGTTCGACTGGCAGGGTAGTAATAAAGTCGATACCACCGGCACAACCCATATAGATCTCACCTTCCTCTTCGGAGTCGGTGTTGATCAGAATGTCGGCCTGCAGCCAGCCCGGTTGCAGGCCGAAGGCGCCGTCCATACCGGATTCTTCAGTCATGGTCAGCAGTACTTCCAGCGGACCGTGTTGCAGACTGTCATCGGCCAGCACTGCCAGCGCGGACGCCATACCAATACCGTTGTCGGCACCCAGCGTCGTGCCGCGCGCCTTGACCCACTCGCCGTCAATATACGGCTGAATCGGATCTTTGGTGAAATCGTGCACCGTGTCGTTATTTTTCTGCGGCACCATATCCAGATGCGCCTGCAGCGCTACTGGCTTGCGATTTTCCAGACCCGGCGTGGCCGGTTTACGGATCAGGATATTGCCCACCTGGTCGCGCTCTGCCCAGAAGCCTTTTTCTTTCGCCCAGGCCAGCACATGTTCTGCCAGTGCTTCTTCATGATAAGAGGGGTGCGGAATAGAACAGATTTTGGCAAAAATATCCCACAGCGGTTGCGGGGATAATTGAGACAGTTCAGACACGATAAGTCTCCCGTTTCGGCCACCGGCGTGTCCGGCGTACCGCAAAGTTTCCAGTAAAATTCGCCGTCAGCAAGGCTGACGAGCCAGAGCAGAGAATACCACCCTTTATGGCTGCGGGTGTAACCAGACGCGGCAAAAAGCTGCAACTGGTGGCACAGGTGCTGGTTTTTAGCGCGTCAGATCCTTATAATCTCGCGCAACCTTTTTCCCATTGCATACTTTTTAAGCCAATTCAGTTGGCCGGGATTCCTTTTATGAGCGAAAAATACGTCGTCACCTGGGACATGCTGCAGATTCATGCCCGTAAACTGGCTCAGCGCCTGCTTCCTGTTGAACAGTGGAAAGGCATCATCGCGGTAAGCCGTGGTGGCCTGGTGCCAGCAGCCCTGCTGGCGCGTGAACTGGGTATTCGTCACGTGGATACCGTCTGCATCTCCAGCTATGACCACGATCATCAGCGTGAAATGAAAGTGCTGAAACGTGCGGAAGGCGACGGTGAAGGCTTTATCGTGATTGATGACCTGGTGGATACCGGCGGCACTGCGCAGGCAATTCGCAATATGTATCCAAAAGCGCACTTTGTCACCATTTTCGCCAAACCTGCGGGTCGTCCGCTGGTGGATGACTATATTGTCGATATTCCACAGGACACCTGGATCGAACAGCCATGGGATATGGGCGTGGTGTTTGTCCCGCCAATTGTCAAAGGCTAACAAACGACGATCGTCGTTCACACCTTTTACCTGTTTTTACAACGCCCGTCTCTGCGGGCGTTGTCCTTTCTGGTGGTTCCTGCGCTACACTATCCCTCCGTTATGCTGCGCCGGAGAGAAAGTTTCATCATGACGCCAAAGAACCTCAGTGAAGAGCTGTTCAAGCCCCGCTTTAAACACCCGGAAACCTCATCGCTGGTGAAACGCCGCCGCCATATTTCGCCGGCGGTACAGTCTACGCTCGATGGTGAACACCACGCAGGCTGGTATCGTCTGATTAACCGGCTGATGTGGGGATGGCGCGGCATACCGCTGCAGGAGATTAGCGAGGTGCTGGCGCGTATTGCGGTCAGTACCGCGGAGCATAGCGACGAGAAACTGCTCGATACGGTGATTGGCTATCGCGGCGGTAACTGGATCTATGAATGGTCGAAACAGGCGGCGCTGTGGCAGCAAAAGGCGCAGGAAACCGATGACGACAAGCTGGCGGGTGAATACTGGCTGCATGCTGCCAACCTGTTCAGCATCGCGGGTTATCCGCATATTAAAGGCGATGAACTGGCGGAACAGGCGCAGACGCTGGCTAACCGCGCCTATGGCGAAGCCGCGCCGCGGCTGGCCGGGGAAATCAAAGTGCTCGAATTCGCCATTTCTGGCGCGGGTACGGTGACCGGCTTTCTGCATATCCCGCCACAGGCCACCGCGCCTTACCCTACCGTGATGCTGTGCGGTGGCCTCGACACGCTGCAGACCGACTATTATCGCTTCTTCCATGACTACCTGGCTCCACGCGGCATCGCCATGCTGACGGTGGATATGCCCTCCGTTGGCTTCTCGGCAAAATGTAAGCTCAGTCAGGACACCAGTTTTCTTCATCAGCAGGTGCTGCGCGAACTGGCGACTATTCCGTGGGTTGATCACACCCGGGTCGCGGCTTTAGGTTATCGTTTTGGCGCCAATGTAGCGGTGCGGCTGGCGTATCTGGAAGCGCCACGCCTGCGTGCAGTCGCCTGTCTTGGCCCGGTGGTACACAGCCTGCTGACCGATGCGCAGCGCCAGGATGCGGTGCCGGATATGTACATTGATATGCTGGCCAGCCGTCTGGGCATGCCGTATGCCGATGACAGCACATTGCGTACCGAACTGAACCGTTACTCGCTGAAAACCCAGGGACTGCTGGGACGCCGCACGCCGACGCCGATGCTGTCCGGCTACTGGAATGATGATCCCTTTAGCCCGGAGGAGGATTCACGCTTAATCGTCAACTCGTCCGCCAATGGCAAGCTGTTGCCCATCACCTTTTCGCCGGTACTTAAAAACTTCGACGATGCACTGACGAAAATTTGTGACTGGCTGGCACAGCGCTTACGCTGATCCGTTGCTATTATTCAATCGGTTGCAATGTAGCAGAACATTAAGATTGCCGGCTATCGAGACTGGCAGCAGCCTGACGTATGATGACAATAACGGTCGCCATTTTAAAAGGAGCACAGACGATGAGTTTACCGAGTGGACATGCGAAGAGCCGTGTGCTGAAGAGTTTTACGGCGCTGGGGCCTTATATCCGCGAGAACAAATGCGAAGATAACCGCTTTTTCTTCGACTGCCTGGCCGTTTGTGTCAACGTGAAGCCCGAACCTGAGGAACGCGAATTCTGGGGCTGGTGGATGGAGCTGGAAGCCCATAGCGATCGCTTTACCTATGAGTACCATTTTGGCCTGTTTGATAAAGAAGGCCACTGGCAGCCGACGGCGATCAAAGGTAAAGAGAACAACCAGAAGCTGGAAGAGACGCTGCGTAATTTCCATGAGCGGCTGAAAGCGCAGCTGAAAGAGATGAACCTGGGGCTGGAGCCTGCGGCGGATTTTGCTGACCAGCCGGTGAAGCTGACGGCGTGACAGCAAATTGCAGAGAATGAACAAAGAAAAGGCCGCTCAGAGAGCGGCCTTTTTTAGCGACACATAACGAGGGTAAAACAACACCGCATCTGTGGCGGGATGCGGTGGCAGAACTTAGAACTGGTAGGTCATACCAACAGCAACGGTATCGTCAGCGTACTGACGCAGTTTGTTGTCGTCGTCCAGCAGGTTGATTTTATAGTCAACAAAGACTGACATGTTTTTGTTGAAGGCGTACAGCGCGCCGATATCAACGAATTTATACAGATCGCCGTCACCCACGCCGTTTTCGAGGTCTTTCGCTTTGGTTTCAACATATGCAATCGACGGACGCAGGCCGAAATCAAACTGATAGTGTGCGTACAGTTCCAGGTTGGTCAGTTTGTTTGCGAAACCACTGATACTTTGGTCTGTACCATTAACATTAATTGGACCCATAGTCGTGCTGAAATAGTTCATGTTGCGAGTTTCAGCATAAGTTGCGCCCAGGTAAACGCCGTTGGCGTCATATTTCAGGCCAGTTGCCCAGGCATCAGCTTTATCGCCTTTACCATAGGTAGCGTTCTTCTGTTTCAGGGTGCGGTTTGAAGTAGAATAAGCCGCAGTCGCTGTTACAGTGTCAAAGAACTTATAAGACAGTGATCCAGACATACCATCGCCATTGGATGCTTTATCAGCACGGCTGGTGTCGGTGGACTCATTTTTACCCTGATACTGCAGGGCGAACTTCAGGTTATCAACCAGACCGAAGAAGTTGTTGTTACGATAAGTCGCCAGGCCACCAGCACGTTGTAACATAAAGACATCAGCACCTGTATAACCGGTAGCACCGAACTCAGGCATCATGTCGGTGATGGACTCAACGTCATAGATCAGACCAAAGTTACGGCCGTAATCAAATGAACCGAAATCGCCCGCTTTCAGACCCGCAAAGCCCAGACGGGTTTTATCCCCGCTGGAACCTTCAGCTTCTGATTTGTTGGCGCCGAACTGGTATTCCCACTGGCCGTAACCGGTCAGCATATCGTTAATCTGGGTCTGGCCTTTAAAACCGATACGTACGTAAGACTGGTCGCCTTCTTTGCCTTTTTTATCGGTATTGTCAGAGAAGTAGTTCATTGCCTTAACGCGGCCGTAGAAGTCCAGTTTATTACCATCTTTGTTATAAACTTCTGCTGCCTGTGCTGCGGTGCTCATTGCCAGTGCGGCTGTAATAATTGCCAGAGCGCTCTTTTTCATTATCAAAATTCCCGAATGAGTAAAATTGGTTCGAGCCTTGTTAGCTCTTGTAAACGCAGGAACGTTTTACCTGTACGGGATGACGGTTTTATTACATTTTGACTGGTTTCTTGTTAATCATGAACTTTTGGTCTACGCCACTGTCGCGGCTATTTTGTGCTTTTCCGTCGCAGATTGTTGGCATCGTGCCTGACACCTGTTAAAACGTTCTTTTGCACTCCTTTTTTATAGCAACGGCAGGAAATAATGAGCGGCAGCCAGACCCTGGTGGTAAAACTGGGTACCAGCGTCCTTACCGGCGGTTCACGCCGATTAAATCGGGCACATATCGTGGAACTGGTTCGCCAGTGTGCGCAACTGCACGCGGCGGGCCATCGTATTGTTATCGTTACTTCCGGCGCGATGGCGGCCGGGCGCGAGCATCTGGGTTACCCCGAGCTGCCGCCAACCATTGCCTCCAAACAGTTGCTGGCCGCAGTCGGGCAGAGCCGTTTAATCCAGCTGTGGGAACAGCTGTTCTCCATTTACGGTATTCATATCGGTCAGATGTTGCTGACGCGTGCGGATATGGAAGATCGCGAACGCTTCCTCAATGCGCGCGATACGCTGCGTGCGCTGCTCGACAACCATATTGTGCCGGTGATTAACGAAAACGATGCGGTTGCGACGGCGGAAATCAAAGTCGGCGATAACGATAATCTCTCTGCGCTGGCGGCGATCCTCGCGGGCGCAGATAAACTGCTGCTGCTGACCGATCAGCAGGGCCTGTTTACGGCCGATCCACGCAATAACCCGGCCGCGCAACTGATTAGCGATGTGCATGGGATCGACGATGCGCTGCGGGCGATTGCCGGTGACAGCGTCTCCGGTTTGGGTACGGGCGGTATGAGCACCAAATTGCAGGCCGCTGATGTTGCCTGCCGTGCCGGTATTGAAGTGATTATTGCTGCGGGCAGCCGCCCGGGCGTGATTGGTGATGTGATTACCGGTGAGCCGGTCGGCACCCGTTTCCATGCTCAGCAGACGCCGCTGGAGAACCGCAAACGCTGGATCTTTGGCGCACCGCCTGCCGGTGAAATTGTCATTGATGACGGCGCGTTGTCCGCCGTGCTGGAGCGCGGCAGCTCGCTGCTGCCGAAGGGCATTCGCCAGGTAGAAGGTAACTTCTCGCGCGGTGAAGTGATCCGTATCCGCAGTCTGCAGGGGCGCGATGTGGCGCACGGCGTATCGCGTTATAACAGTGATGCGATGCGTATGATTGCCGGCCATCACAGCCAGCAGATTAGCGAAATTTTGGGTTATGAATATGGTCCGGTGGCAGTCCATCGCGACGATATGATTGTCAGTTAAGGAGTCTTCGATGCTTGAGCAAATGGGGAAAGCGGCGAAGGCTGCCTCTTACCAGCTTGCGGGATTATCCACCGCGCAGAAAAACCAGGTGCTGCTGACGATTGCCGACAGCCTGGAAGCCAACAGCGCCGAGATCCTCGCCGCTAACGAACAGGATCTGGCCGATGCACGCCAGAATGGCATGAGTGCCGCGCTGCTGGATCGTCTGACGCTCAATCCTGAACGTCTGAAAGGTATTGCTGACGATGTGCGCCAGGTGTGTCGTCTGGCCGATCCGGTCGGTCTGCTGATCGATGGTGGCGTGCTGGACAGCGGTCTGCGCATTGAGCGCCGCCGTGTGCCACTGGGCGTGGTGGGGGTTATCTATGAAGCGCGTCCTAATGTGACGGTGGATGTGGCCTCGCTGTGCCTGAAAACCGGTAACGCGGTGATCCTGCGCGGCGGGAAAGAGACGTATCGCACTAATGGCGCCACGGTGCGCGTGATCCAGCGTGCGCTGCAACAGCATGGCCTGCCAGCCGGTGCGGTGCAGGCGATTGAAAGCCCGGATCGTGAACTGGTGAATCAGCTGCTGAAGCTGGATCGTTATGTCGATATGCTGATCCCTCGCGGTGGTGCGGGCCTGCATAAACTGTGCCGTGAGCAGTCGACCATTCCGGTGATCACTGGCGGTATTGGCGTATGCCATATCTTTGTTGACCAATCTGCGGCTTTCGACAGCGCACTGAACGTGATTGTTAACGCTAAAAAACAGCGGCCAAGTGCCTGTAACTCGGTGGAAACACTGCTGGTGCACGAAGCGATTGCGTCACAATTCCTGCCTGCACTCAGCACCCGTATGGCGGAAGAGGGCATCAAACTGCACGCTGACGCGACCTCACTGCCGGTATTGCAGGCGGGCGCGGCAGAGGTGGTGGCTGTGAAAGACGCCGATTATAACGATGAGTGGCTGTCGCTGGATCTGAACGTCAAAGTGGTGGCGGATATGGATCAGGCTATTGACCATATTCGTGAGCACGGCACTCAGCATTCGGATGCGATTCTGACCCGCAGTATCCAGAACGCGGATCGTTTTGTGCTGCAGGTGGATTCGTCGGCGGTATACGTGAACGCCAGCACCCGCTTTACTGACGGCGGCCAGTTTGGCCTGGGTGCCGAAGTGGCAGTCAGTACGCAGAAACTGCATGCGCGTGGTCCGATGGGACTGGAAGCACTGACTACTTACAAATGGATCGCCTACGGCGACGATACGGTACGCAGTTAACGCTGGCAACCTGGCAGGAGAAGTGAAATGACGCTGACACAGTGGTTACCTTTTGCTGCCATCGCGCTGGGCCTGGTGCTGACGCCCGGGCCGAATATGATTTATCTGGTGTCACGTTCCATTTGCCAGGGGCAGAAAGCCGGGCTGATCTCGCTGGCGGGCGTGGCGGTCGGGTTTATCTTCTATATGCTCTGCGCTACGCTGGGGATTACTGCGCTGGTGATGGCGGTGCCGCTGGCTTATGACGCGTTGCGTATGGCGGGTGCGCTGTACCTGCTATGGCTGGCGTGGCAGTCACTGCGCAGTGGTGCTTCGCCGTTTCAGGTGCGCAATTTAACGCCGGACAGCCCGCGTAAGCTGTTTACCATGGGGCTGATCACCAATCTGCTGAATCCCAAGGCGGCAGTGCTGTATCTGTCGCTGCTACCTCAGTTTATCGATCCGTCGCACGGTAACGTGCTGGCGCAATCCCTGACGCTCGGTTTTAGCCAGATTGTCATCAGTATGCTGGTGAATAGCGCGATTATTATGACGGCGGGGGCGATTGCCGCTTTCCTGGCGGAACGCCCGCTCTGGCAACGGGTTCAGCGCTGGCTGATGGCGACAGTGCTGGCCGGGCTGGCGGTGAAGATGGTGATGGAAGGGCGGAAGTAGCGGCGCGTCTGTTCGCGCTCATTCACTCCAGTCTTCCACTTTCAGGCCTTTCACCATGGCAAAGGCGCGATCGTTAGTGACGATAGTGAGCTGGCGACTCAGCGCGTGCGCGGCAATCAGCTGATCCAGCGCGCCCATCACTTTTCCCTGTTTTTCCATCCTGGCGCGCAGTGAGCCATAGCACTCTGCCGCTTCACTGTCCCAGTCACAAACCGTAACGGAATCCAGGAATGCCTCCACGGCGGCAGCGAGGGCTTTGTTCTGCCGCTTCGCAACGCCATAGCGCAGTTCGGCTTCTGTGATACACGAAATACAGACTTTTTTCGTCGGCGTTTCCGCCAGCTTTCTCAGCACGTGCGGGTGCTGGCGGAAAATATGGCTGACGATATTGGTGTCTATCATATACATCACTATTTCATTCCATCGAATGGATCGCGGTCAGCAATCTCCTGATTACGCTCATCCTCACGCAAAAATTCGTCAGGAACACGCGTTTTCTTCAGCAGCTGGAAAAAATTGTCCCAGTTTGCGGGGCGTGCCGGATTTTTCGATAAAATGACATTACCTTCGTCATCCTGGCGGATATAAACGCGATCGGTATCGAACTCGAATTCGACAGGAAGTCTGACAGCCTGGTTTCTGCCATTTTTGAACAGTTTTGCAATGCGTTCCACGCTGGCCTCCTGATGCATGACGCTGGCATATGTCATAGCATATGCCAGTCAGTATCCATGGCGCAACGATTAATCTTTGACCTGAATCACCAGGCCAGCTCTCTGCCACTGTAATCAATATAGTGATGCCCGCCTTTGCCCTGCCATTTCACCAGCTGGTCGGCAATCCCTGCGGTGCTGTCGGCAACGGTCAGTGGCGCTTCTGCACCGCCCATATCGGTCTGCACCCAGCCGGGATGAACGCACAACAAGGTCTGTCCCTGCTTACTGGTGGTGAGACTTAATCCACGCGCCAGCATATTCAGCGCCGCCTTGCTGGCGGAATACAGCGGGTAGGTGGCATCGGGATTTTCATTCAGGCTGGCGAGCTGCGAGGTCATCAGCGCCAGTGTGCCGCCGGGGGCTAACAGTGGCTGCAATTCAGCGGCACAGCGTACCGGGGAAAAGGCATTGGTGGCAAACAGGGCAAACAGTTCTTTATCACTGGCCTGCGCCAGATCCTGATGATCGGGGCCATAGACGCCAGCATTAATAAAGATCACCGCAAACTGCTGTTCTGCCAGTGTCCGTTTAATCGCCTCACGTTGCAGCGCATCGTTAATATCCAGCGTTTGCCAGTGAATCGCCGAATGGCTGACCGGAATATTGTTGCGGGTGGTGGCCGTCACCTGCCAGTCGCGTTGTGCCAGAGTGTTTGCCAGGCCTAAACCGATACCGCGTGACGCGCCGATAATCAGTGCATGCTGAGTTGCTGCCATGAAGACTCCTGTTACCTGTTGAAGTGCAAAGGATTAGTGATAATCATCATAGCTGAATGTGACAAAGGCGAAAGAGGATGGTGCGGGGATCGGCACGCAGGATCAACATAAAAAGCACGGGGAGTTAAGTGAACCGCAGGGGAAACGATGGAGAGTGCTGACTCTCCATCGGCTCATCGCTTATGCCGCTACGCCTTCACTTTCCGCTTCCAGCAGCGCGATCTGCTCACGCCAGCGGGTCTGTTCTGGTTCACCTTCACTGCGCTGACCATACAGCTGGGCGATCTGCGTACCGTCGGCAGCATACAGCTCAAGGCTGGTGACGATGCCATCGGCGGTTGGTTTACGGGTAACCCAGCTTTCGGCAATATCACTGTCACGCAGATGCAGCGTGAAGTTGCTGTTAAAGATATTCAGCCAGCCACGCATTGGCTCCACGCGTTCCAGTGCGCCGGTGAAGATCTGCACACAACCGCGACTGCCGACAAACACCATAATATTGTTGCCGTCGGCCTGCGCCAGGTTGAGCAGATTCGCCAGCGTCTGATTATCCACGCGGCGCGCCAGATCGTCACTGACCAGGTTAAATGCCTGCTGGCGCGACAGTTTATGGCGATGCAGCAGCAGGTAGAACTGATGCACATCGGTCATTGCGCGCCATTCGCTTTCCAGCTGAGCGGCATCCACGCTGTCGGCATACACCGCCGGAGCGGCAGGTGTTATGGCTGGTGCCGCCGTCTCTTCGCTGGCAAAACGCGTAATAATCGCCTGCCACACCTGCATATCGGTGGCCTCGGTGGCATAGATTTTGTGCACGGCATCACCCTGCGGATCGAAGAATTGCAGGCTGTGACGCACACCGCGAGTGGTCTCTTCTGTCAGTGCGAAAGCACTGTGCCACTGTTTCAGGAACAGGCGTAAATCGATGCCGCCAGGATTGAGGATCAGTCCGGCATGGCCGTCCAGTTGCTGATTGCTGTAGACCCCGACATGCTCATGCACGGCATGCTGATTACGGGTGATCGCCTTGAGTTCACCAGCCTGTTCCAGCGCCGTCAGCAGGGCACGCGGTTGATCCTGCAAACGGCGTGCATCATGGCCGACACGGGCGGCGGTCAGTTCCGCTTCACTGACACCCAGATATTCGGCGAGATCGCGCGCATAAAGTTTTGGCTGGCTGGTTTTAGCCGCAAGATAACGATCAAACAGCGCATGCAACATAATTATTTTCCTTTCGAAGTCGTGGCCGCCAGTATGGCCAGGCTTAATTCGCGCTAACAAGATAAATCCCGAAACCTGAAATTAATTTAATGTTCGCGGCAAAATGAATCAGTGAAAAACTTTACCTAAATAACGAAATTACAACGGAAAGTGTGTATGGAAATCACTCGCCATTACCCGACGCTGGATTAAATTTTATTAAAGTTGGTGGCTTTTTTCTGACCGGCGATTTAGCGTATGCCGCAGCAGACAAGGCCTGCAGCGCAGAGAGGCGGGTGAGTCATTTGCCTGTATGCTGTGTAAATCTCTTGTAATCAAATGATAATGATTGTTATTATCTGTTGAGGTGTTAAGGCCTGGCGTTACAGGTTTACTTCCCTTCCGCTATACCGAAGCAATCGCTGAGTAATTTTAATAATCATAATTTGCATTCAAAAAATAATGCCAATAAGAGTGCATGATCAGTTCAGGGGAATAATTTATGCGTGTTTTAGTGGTTGATGATGATTCCGCTCTGTGCCACTGGCTGGGTGCGAAGTTACATGCCCACGGACACTCATGCCGTCTGATCCACGATGGTGCTGAGGCATTACAGGCGATTGAACAGGAAGTGTATGACGTGGTTCTGCTCGATCGTATGCTGCCGGGTATGGATGGATTCAGCGTCCTGCGTGCTCTGCAGGACCGCCCGCATCCGCCGATCATGCTGCTGTCGGCACTGGATCGCGATGTTGATCGCGTGATGGGGCTGGAACTGGGTGCGGAAGATTACCTCGGTAAACCCTTCAATTTAAACGAGCTGCGTCTGCGGCTGGATATTATCGTCGGGCGTGACAAACGGCGTAATGAACACAGTCAGGTACTGAGCTTCGCCGATCTGAAAGTGGACTGCCTGCAGCGCTCCGCCTGGCGTGGTGGCAAACGTATCGATCTGACAGACAAAGAGATCAAACTGCTGATGATCCTGATGGAACATCCTGGCAAAGTGATCAGCCGTACGCTGTTGCTGGAGCGTGTGTGGGGGTACCAGTTTGATCCGCAAACCAACCTGATTGATGTGCATCTCTCCAAGCTGCGCGCCAAGATTGATAAAGGCTTCTCGCTGCCCCTGATCAAAACATTACGTTCGGTAGGCTACTGCCTCGGCGACGTCGAGAAGAGGTAGCGCGTGTCAGCTAATGCAAGTGGTCTGCGTATGCTGATGCGTCAGATGCAGATGAAGCTCAGTCACTGGCAGGCGATCGGTGCCAGCTATGATCCGGATTTTCTCTCGACCACCAATTTCCGCCAGGCGATCACTATCGTCTACCTGTTTATGATCATGATGCTGGGCTGCATTGTCGGCTTCAGCGTGCTGAGTGAATCGCTGCTGCGTACTCATGTGCACGACATTATCATGAACGATATCTACAACTACTCGGCAAAGTCGCGCCTGAAGGACAGCGGCAGTCTGGTGGCGCATCTGCGTCAGGAATACCATGAGCCGAGCGATGAATTGCCGATGGTGATGGTGATGGCCGAGGATGGCCGCCTGATTTATCACAACACGCCCAACCCGCCTGTTTCAGGCCATTGTCAGATGAATGTTGACTGCCTGAAAGGTCTGCTGGGCGTCGGCGGCAGCAATAAGGTGATTGGTCTGGCAGTACGGCTGGATGATGGCGCGATTCTGTTCCGTGCCTACAACATTGTACCGATGCTGGAGCGGGTGCGTACCATTCCGTTGGTGGCGGGCGCGGGGTTGTTTATCGTGCTGATGTTCTGCCTGCTGGTCAGCCGACACTTCAGCCTGCGCAGTCTCAACAGTGTACGGCAGATCCGTGAAGCGCTGCACCGCTACAGCACCGGCGAACAGCATGTGCGTATGCCGGTTTCCCCGTATGGCAATGATTTCGATGGTCTGTGCGCCGACATTAACCAGAATCTGGAACGTATTGATCGCCTGATGGCGCAGGTGCGCAGCACCGCAGGCCATGTGGCGCATGAACTGCGCACACCGCTGACCCACTTGCAGAACCGTTTATACACGCTGGCGGAACGCGACGATCTCAGCGACAGCGTGCGTCATGAAATCGACGGTGCTTTCAGCGAAGTGCAGTCGGTGTTAACGCTGTTCCGTAATGTGATGCGTATTGGTGAGATTGAAAGCGGGCGCTGCGTTCACCAGTTTGACGATTTCTGTGCCGAGCAGCTGTTGCACGATCTGGCGGAGTATTATCAGCCGCTGGCCGAGGAACATCAGTGTTCGCTGGTGGTGGATCTCAGCGCTAGTATTCAGCTGTTTGGTGACCGCGCTCTGGTGTTTCAGGCGATGGCGAACCTGATTGAAAATGCGCTGAAATATGCCGCGGGCACCGGGCGTATCACTCTTGGTTTGCAACTATATCGTGGCTGGATGGCGCTGTGCGTGCGTGATCACGGGCCGGGTATTCCACCTGCGTTGTACGACGCGGCAACAGAGCGCTTCGAACGCCTGGGTCAGGAACGTAATCAGAACGGCTATGGTCTTGGCTTATCGCTGGTGAAGGCGATTGCTGAATTGCATGGCGGCAAGCTCTATTTTGGTGCGGGTGAACCCGGGCTGGTAGCGTATTTATGCCTTAATCGCAGTTAATCATTTTCTGTATTAATCCGCTGCATTGTTAATTATCCATGCTGAATATGGCGGTTTATTTTTGCATGAAGAAAAATTAATTATTATTCAGCGGATGAGATTTATTCCATTATAAAAAATGTGGCGATGAGATTAATCCCTTACCGCGGGTGTTGTTATATGAAGTACATGCGGAGAAATAAGGGTTTTAGCGGTAAAATAATGGCGAAAATTAACGTATCTTAATCTTCGACATCTTGTCGTTCATGATAATAAGTCTCATTATTGATGCTTCCTGATTGTGCTGTACGATGCGGCGCAGTCCACTCCTGTAACCCGATAGAGAGAGCGGATAATGAACCAGCTGAAAGCAAAAATGCGTGCTTTTTTCCAGGATGAGAGCGGCGTGACCGCGATCGAATACGGCATTCTGGCCGCCGCGATGGCTGCAGCGATTGGCGCGATTTTCGGCGATGACGGTATCTTCGTGAAGGCATTGAACGAGAAATTTACTGATATTGCTAACCAGATCACCGGTTCCGGCACCACCTCTGCCAAATAATGGCCGGGCAGTTTGGCGTACAGTGTGCGTATAACCTGCTGCTGGTGGTGTGTTTGTTGTGGTGCATCGGCAGCGATCTGCTGCTGAGACGCATCCCGAATCGCGCGGTGCTGGCGCTGTTGCTGGGATTTCTGGCGCTGAGTGCGCTGGCAGTATCCGGCGTCACCGGGCCATTGCCGCGGGTTTCCGGCTCTCTGCTGCAGGCGCTGCCGGGAGCATTGCTGGTGTTTGTGGCGGGGTTCGCACTGTTTCTGACCGGACGTCTGGGCGCCGGTGATGTCAAACTGATGAGCGTGCTCTGTCTGTGGGTGGGTTACGGCCACCAGACCCGTTTTGTCATGATGACCGCTATCGCTGGCGGTGTGCTGGCATTATCACTGCCGTTACTGAATACCTTTTCAACGGGTGTGGCATTGCTGATTGACCGGATGAATAACCTGCTGAGAATTAATATTACGCCGCCACCGGTATTACCCGCCGAGTTATCACAGGGTATTCCCTACGGCATCGCCATTGCGTTTGGTGCGGCTTATATCCTTATTTGGCCTCAGTTCTGAAATAAAAAAGAATCTGGCCCGGTAGAAATAAAAAATGAAAATAAACTCGACATTTTTATTGTCTGGGGCGCTTATTGCTGCCGGTCTGGTGGCGTTAATTGTTCGCAGTCAACTCTCTGGCACGCCTGTTGTGCAGCAGGCGGCAGCGCCAACACCAGTGGAAAAAATCGCCGTGCTGGTTACTGCACGCGATCTGTCACCGGGCGAATTTATTGATGGCTCTTCTGTTCGCTGGGAAGAAACGGATAAACCGGTTTCGCGTAGTTTCTATTTTGTACGCGGTAAAGATCAGGAAAGTCAGTTATATGGCGCGACCTTGCGGGAAAAACTGCCTGCGGGCACGCCATTGAGCAGCAACAGTGTCGTGCGTCCTGGCGAACCCGGCTTTGTCGCCGCAGTATTACGTCCGGGAATGCGTGCCATCTCCATTCCTACCAGCGTCGTTGCCAGCAACTTTGGACTCGTCAGTGCTGGTGATCATGTCGACATTATTCTCACCTTACGTCGTGACGATGAGCAAACGTTAGCGCCAACGCCGCAGCAACCCATCATTCCACCCGTGGTAGGGGCGCAAACGGTGGCGCGTAATATGCGCGTACTGGCACTCAATAACCAGGCTGATCCGAATACCAACGTGCGCCCGCGCCAGGATGTTGATGATAGCGAGTCCGCGCAGAAGAATGCGCAGCAGAACCGCCAGCGCACACTGGTTTATCAGACCATCACAGTGGAGGCCACGCCTCAGCAGGCAGAAGTTCTGACAGTGGCGAAAGAAGTGGGACTATTGCAGCTGGCGCTGCGCAGTTCGTCTGATACGACGGATGCGTCTGAAATGCAGCCGGTGACGGCAACCATGTTGCGCGATACCACCCGGATTTACAGCCAACTGATGAGCAACAGTAAACAGGTGAAAGCATTCCGCGGCGATAACAAGGTTGACGTGAAGCAATTCCCTACCCGATGACAGCGCTTTGCCACGCCAGCAGGCGCTGGCAGGGCGGATGAATAAATCCCAGTCATGGATACCCATAAATGAAGATGAGTTTTACTTCCGACTTCGGCTGTCGTCTGGCCGCGAAACGGCTGCTGCTGGTTGCCTCCTGTCTGCTGACGACAGCGGCGGTACTGCCTGTTGCGGCAGTCACGCAGATCGAAGCCACCAGCGAAATCCGCCTGAATGTTCACCAGGGCCGCATGTTGCAGCTGGATCAGATCCCGGACAGCGTGCTGGTTGCTGACCCGGAAATCGCCAGTTTTGAGCTGCCATCACCCGGCAATGTATTCGTATTTGCTAAAGGTGTCGGTGTCACCACGTTGTATGCAATGGATGCCGATGGCCAGGTGGTCAGCGCGATTCGTCTGGTGGTCGAGCATGATCTGGCGGCGCTGAGAGAGCGTCTGCGCCGTGAATTCCCGGATGCGCAGATCCAGCTGGAAGCCTCAGTGCCGAATGGCGTGATTGTACGCGGCAGCGTGGAAACGCCGCAGGATGCGAAAAAAGTGATCGACAGCGTGCAGACGTGGATTAGCGCATCTGCATCATTACGCGGCGGTGCGGGCGGTGGTGGACAGGGTGGTGGCAGCTCATTGCCATCAACCAGCAGCACCTCGCCAAATGTGGTGAACCAGCTGAAAGTGCGCACCCCTTCGCAGATCAATATCCGTGTGCGGGTGGTGGAAGTGTCGCGCAAGCTGACTCATGAGCTGGGCTTTAACTGGGATGCCTCGCTGAACCGTGGCGGCAACAGCATTGGTTTTGGTTCCGGTGCCCTGAGTGATTTCTTCAGCGCCACCAGCAATACCTTCAGTCGCGAAGCGGGCAGTGCCTCGCTCGGTTACAACTACACCGGCAGCGATGGCTCGCTGAGTACGCTGCTCTCCGCCCTGAACTCACAGGGCATGGCCTCGGTGCTGGCAGAACCTAACCTGACGGCGATGTCGGGTGAAACCGCCGCATTTGCCGCCGGTGGTGAAGTGCCGATTGTGTTGATCACCGGTAACAGCGTCAGTATCGATTACAAATCCTACGGTGTGATTCTGCGTATGACGCCAACACTGCTGTCAGCCAATCGCATCAGCCTGCATATCGCGCCGGAAGTCAGTGAGCTGACCTCGGTGGGTGCGGTACAGCTGGAAGGCGGGTCCACCATTCCGGCGCTGACTGTTCGTCGTGCGGATACCACGGTGGAACTGGCGAGTGGTCAGAGCTTTGCGCTGGCAGGCATGCTGCGCAGCAGCAACAGCCAGACAGTGGCCGGGGTGCCGGGACTGTCCAGTATCCCGATCCTCGGCCGTGCCTTTGAGAAAGAAGCCACCAGCTCCGAAGAGACCGAACTGGTGATTATCGCGACAGCGTATGTGGTGGAGCCGGTCAGTGCCGGAACGCTGCAGACCCCAGGTAAGGGCGCGAAGATGATTGATGCCAACACACCACAGTTTGGCGCGGCAGGCTACCTCTACTGACAGGCGGAATAATGATGAAAACCCACCCATTCAATGTGATGCCTGTTCGCCTGACGGCTTTGACACTGGCACTGATGGTGCTGGCGGGCTGCAGCGATCGCAAGATCAGCGACGAGCGGATGCAGCGTTTTAACCAGCCGGATATCGCCAGTATCAGCGTGAAACCGTCCTCGCTGGCGGTCAGCCTGCTGGCCGATCGTAGCGGCCGTGGTCTTGATGCCGATTCCCTGGCGGCACTGAATAAACTGCTGAAACAGCAGGGACGTCTGGAGAAGCAGACGCTGACGATTACCCCGTGGACCGTACGCGGTGAACAGATTGCCAGCCGTCTCGCCAGCGCGTTGCAAAACGCCGGTGCCGACAAAAGCCGTATTCGCGTGATGACACGTGCGTCAGGCGCGGGTCGCAGTGGTGACTTGCAGGTGCAGTCACAGGCACTGGCCGTCAGCGTGCCTGACTGCCAGGTCAACGATCCCGGTCTGCTGATGGTTAAACCCTTTGATGCTGTCGGTTATCTCGGTTGTGCCAACCAGAGCAACCTGGCGCAGATGGTGGCCGATCCGCGTGATCTGATCCAGGCGCGCAGCCTCGATGCGGCAGATGGCGTGGTGATCGTTAACAGTATTGAGCGCTACCAGCAAAACGAGGTGAAAGACCTCATCGATATTAACTTCGACGAAGACTAACAGAAGGTTAAGCGGATGAGTGACGCAACGGTATCTCCGGCTCAGGAAGCGGAAGAGTGGAGCGCAGGCCTGGCAGCGTTTGTTCAGGGCGCGGATCAGCAGACGCAACTGCGTGAAGACCTGGCGCGCCTGCGTCGTACCGGCGTGCAGGTACATGCCGGTGGTCTGACGGCGGCCAGCCAGTGGTGCGAGCTGAATCTGCCACCGCAGGTGCTGCTGGTGGATCTGGATGGCGAAGCCTGGCCGCTGCCGGGGATGGAAGCGCTGCTGGCGATGTGTGGTCCGGGCACGCGGGTGATTGCCCTCGGCAAAACCCAGGATGTCAGCCTGTACCGTGCGCTGCTGCAGCTGGGCGTGACCGATTACCTGGTCAAACCCTGCACGCTGGATCTGCTCTCCGCCACGCTGGCGAAGTGTGAAGGCCAGCAGTCGGGGCCGGAATATGCGCGGATGGGCCGCACCGTAGCGGTGGCTGGCGCGAGTGGTGGCGTGGGTGCCAGCACCGTGGCGGCAGGGCTGGCGCGTCTGATGTCGCAGGAACGCCATTTGCCGCTGGCGCTGGTGGATTTTGACCGTCGCCACGGCGATCAGCTGTTGCTGCAGGGCGTCAGCGACGATGCCGGACTGGCGGCAGTGCTGGAAAGCACGCAGCTGGACACCCGTCTGTTGCAGCGTGCGATGGTGCAGGTCGATACGCGTCTGCATCTGCTGGCGCAGAAACCTGAGCTGGGTGAACTGGCCGCTGTTGATCCTGATGCGGTACTGAATCTGGGTGGCACGCTGTGCCGCATGTTTAATCAGGTGATATGGGATTTACCGAGCCATCTGCCGGACGGTGCGCTGGATGTGATCAGCTGCGCCGATCTGCGCATTCTCGTCACCGAACTGACGGTGCAGGACGCGCGTAACGTGCGGCGCATTATGCAGGCCATTGGTGATGAGAGCGAAGGGCAGCGTCTGCTGCTGGTGCATAACCAGAGCCACTTTAGCGGCAGTGCGCCGCTGAGCCGCGCGCAGTTCGAAAATCTGGTCGGACGACCGCTGGATCTGGTGCTGCCACACGCAGGTGCCACGCTGGCGCAGAGCCTCGGCCTTGGCGCGCTCAGTCTGGCGGCCAGTGCGCCGTTCCAGCAGGCGATGCGCCAGCTGGTGGATATTGCCTGTGGCGTGCGACCACAGCCGGTGAAGAAGCACTGGCTGAATGGTCTGCTGAAGCGTGCCTGAAACCGTATTAACCCGTAAGGAGAGTGCCCTGTGCTGATGCGTAAACCCCTTGCCCCGCGACGCGAAGACGTGGCCAGACAGCCCGAAGCCGCACCGCAGGCCAGTCCGGTCAAAGCCGTGGAAACCGCAGCGGCCGAGACGCGCCAGGCGGCTCCGGCAGCGCGCCAGCCCGCGGAAAGCCGCAATGGTCATCGCCGCCTGATCCGTACTCAGCTGTACGACATGATCGATGCCGGGCGCGCTGCGGCGATGTCGCGCGACAAACTGCTGGCGCAGATTCAGGTGGCAATCCGTCAGCTGTGTGATGAGCAGCGACTGCAGTTATCGCGTCAGGAAGAAGAGAGTATCGCCAGCGAAATGCTGGATGAAATGACCGGTATCGGGCCGATCCAGCCGCTGCTGGCGGACGATACCGTCAACGACATTCTGGTCAATGGCGCCGGTCAGGTGTTTGTCGAGCGTTTCGGCAAACTGGAACTGTCATCGGTGACCTTTATTGATGAAGAACATGTGTTTAACACCGCACAGCGTATCGCCGCTGCGATAGGTCGCCGTATTGATGAATCCAGTCCGATGGTGGATGCGCGTCTGCCGGACGGCAGCAGGGTGAATGTGATCACCTACCCACTGGCCATCGACGGCACCACTATCTCGATTCGTAAATTTATGCGCCGCAACCTGTCGCTGGACACGCTGGCCTCGCAAGGGTGTATCTCCCCGGCGATGGCGGAGGTGCTGACGCGCGCGATGCAGGCGCGTCTGAATGTGATTGTTTCCGGCGGCACGGGTGCCGGTAAAACCACGCTGCTGAACGCGCTGTCGCAAAACATCGACACCCGTGAACGCATCATCACCATCGAAGATGCCGCCGAGTTGCAGTTGCAGCAAACCCATGTGGTGCGCCTGGAAACCCGTCCTGTCAGCGCCGAAGGCAGCGGCAAAGTCGATCAGCGCGACCTGATGCGTAACGCCCTGCGTATGCGTCCGGACCGCATCATTCTTGGCGAGGTACGTGGCGGTGAGTGCTTCGATATGTTGCAGGCGATGAACACCGGCCACGATGGCTCGCTGTGTACCGTCCACGCCAATACCACGCGTGACGCCATTCAGCGTCTGGAAAACATGGTGATGATGGCCAATATGCAGCTGCCGCTGATGGCGATTCGCCGTCAGATCGCCAGCGCGGTGCATCTGATTGTGCAGATTGAACGTATGCGTGATGGCATGCGCCGCGTGGTGGCTGTCAGTGAAGTGTGCGGTATGGAGAATGAGGTGATCCAGATGCAGGATCTGTTCACCTTCCAGATCCGCGGTAATGACAGCCAGGGGCGTATCACCGGCGAGTATGTGCAGGTTATTCAGCGCCCGCAGTTCTACGCCGATCGGGTACATCTGTTCGAACAGTGATCAGGAAACCGTTATGACGCCTTTTAAACTGAATCTGATCACTGCGCTGGTGTTTGCCGTGGTGCTGCTGGTGGTGCTGGCTGTTGCCCACTGGCGGCGTCAGCGTCAGCTGGAGCGCCAGCGCGCGCAGCGGATGACGCAGATCTTCGGTGAAGACGCCGCTGTTAAGGCGGCGGAAACGGATTCGATCCTGAAAAGTCATGCCCGCACGCCATTTGCCGGGGTGCCACTGCTGGGGCCGCTGGCCGCGGTCTGGTGGCAGCAACTGGAGTTTATCGGCTGGCAGAAGACGCTGCGCAAGCGTGCCTTAGTGCTGTTTGTCATCTGTCTGGTGGTGGGGATGGCGATTGGCCGTCGCACACCACTGCCGCTGACGTTCGGCCTGCTGTGCGCCTTTGCCCTGACGCTGCTGGTCGGGATCATCATGTTCCGCAGCACGCTGCAAAAACATCTGCGTCAGCTGCGTGAAAGCCTGCCGGATGCCATTGACGCCATTACCCGCAGCTGCCGCGCCGGGGTGCCGGTGGCGAACACGTTTGGCCAGGTCGCGGCGCATATCAGCGGTCCGCTGGCCAGCGAATTTCGCACCATCGATCACTGGCTGAAACTCGGTATTCCGCTGCGCCAGGTGATTCAGACTTCTGCCAGCCGCGTGCCGATGGCCGAATACCGTTTCTTTGTGGTGATCCTGATTATCAACCAGGAAGCGGGGGGGCGTCTCGGTGAGACGCTCGAACGCCTCTCCACCACCCTGCGTCAGCGGCGCGAACTGGCGCTGAAAGTGCAGTCGAAAACCTCCGAAGCGCGAGCCTCGGCGAAAATCGTCGCCGCGCTGTTCCCGTGCTGCCTCGGTTATATGTACCTGAAATCACCGGAAGATTTCGACTTTCTGTTTAACGATTCGGTCGGTTCCACGGTGCTGATCTACGCGTTGTGCAGCGTCACGCTGGGCATGTTAATCACCCATCTGATGGTTAAACGCATCGCATAAGGAGAGGAAACCATGTTCAGAGATCCTGTGGTGTGGCTGGCGTTGCTACTGATCGCGTTTGGCGTACGTATGGCGCTGAAAAGTCGTGAACAGGCGCAGCAGCAGCGGCTGCACGCGCGTCTGGCGGCACATGTGGCGAGCGATGAGTCTGCGGTCGCCAGTGGCGCACCGGACAGCATTCTGCGTAATCAGGGCAAGGCGTTGCCGCCGCGGCTGGAAAAGATCCTGCAACCGATCGCCCGCTGGGGACTGCAGCTGGCAGGTTCGGATCGTGATCGGGTGCAACTGCGCCGCCTGCTTGATCTGGCGGGTATCCGCCGTACGGAAGCGCTGGGCTGGCTGCTGGCGGGCAAACTGGCCAGTGGTTTACTGATGGCGCTGCTGCTGGTGTGGGGTATGTTACCGCCGCAGGACCGCTTCGGGCTTACCGGGCTGGCGGCGGCGCTGATTGGCTTCTTTGCCGGTGGCCTGCTGCCGGAAGCCTGGCTGAAACTGCGTGCCGCCAGCCGGGGTGAAAAACTGGCGCGTGCGGTGCCGGATGCGCTCGATCTGATGGTGGTCTGCGCCGAAGCCGGTCTGGCCATTGGCCGTGTGCTGCAGGTGGTCTCGAAAGAACTGGGCCTCTCTTCACCGGAGATGGCCGACGAACTGCGCTACACCGCTGCGGAATTACAGATCCTCGCTGATCGTAACACGGCGCTGCTGCATCTCGCGGAGCGCACCCGTGTCAGTGAGATCGAAAGCATGGTCGCGACGCTGTTACAGGCTGAACGTTACGGTACACCGCTGTCGCAGGCGCTGCGTACGATTGCCGATGAGAGCCGTAAAACCCTGCTGCTGACACTGGAAGAGAAGGCGGGCAAGTTACCGGCACAGCTGAGTGTGCCGCTGATGACGCTGATCCTGCCACCCATTATCGCCATTATGGCGTCGCCTGCGCTGCTGCGGGTGATCCGTCTGTTAACCCATTAATCGCGAATCGAGAGAACACGACATGTCGATGAAAAACCCACCGTCATCTTTCCTGCGCCACCTGCTGCTGGTGACGGTCTGCGGCGCGCTGCTGGCGGGTTGCAGCAGCAGTGGTCTGACGCTGAAAGGCAATAAAGAAGAGGGTCTGAAACTGGCGCGTCTGTTACGCGATCAGGGACGGCTGGAAGCGGCGGCAGAAGTATATGCGCGTCTTGATGTGCGCGGCAAGCTGAGCAGTGCGGAAATGCTTGAGTACGCCACGGTGGCGGGCGCGGTGCGTCAGCCTGCAGACACGCTGGCGCTGTATGGCCGTGCCCGCGATGCGCTGGGCGGCAATGTCGCCCAGATGTCGGCGACGGAAGCGACGGCGATCTGCGTCGGCATGGGACGCGCTGAACTGGCGCTGGGTCGTACCGCTGCGGCGCAGAAAGATTTCGATTGTGCGCTGAACCGTGATGCGCGCAACGCCACGGCGCTGAACGGTATGGGCGTGCTGCTGGATGCGCAGGGTCGTCATGACGATGCGCGTCGCCGCTTTGAGCAGGCGCTGACCAGCGAACCGGGCAATGTTGCGGTCATCAATAACCTGGCGCTCTCGTGGCTGGCAAGTGGTCAGCCAGAGCGTGCCATTAACCAGCTGCGCAGCGCCGATCGCAATAACCCGTCGGTGCGTCTCAATCTGGCACTGGCGTGGCTGTATCAGGGCAACGAAGCCAATGCGCGTGAAGTGCTGAGCCAGCTGGCCGATGACTCACGTGTCGATACGCTGATCGCCAGCCTGAGTGAGCGGGCGGCAACCTTAAAAAGCAGCAATGCCAGTGAAACCCTGCTGATGGCCAGCACTCAGCCACTCTCCCTGAGTGACAGCACGCAATGATGCGGCAGAAGTGGCGCGCAACGTTCATCGCATGGCGCACCGGGCGCGGCGTGATCTCGACAGAACTGGCGTTTCTCGCGCCAGTGATGCTGGTCGGCGTAATGATGCTGTTTGAACTGGCGCGTATCGGTCTGGTGATTGGTATTGGCAGCGTTGCGCTGGATAAAGCGGTGCAGTCATTCCGCCTTGACGATCTCAACAATGAAAACGTCAACGATATGACTGAGCAACTGCGCAGCCGTATGGTCAATGCCGGTTATGGCTATATCAGTGAGGACGATCTTTCGGTCAGCGTGCTGCATTTCGACAACCTGAGTGAGCTGGGCGGCCTGACCATTTCTGACGAAGAGCAGGGCGAAAAGAATGTGCAGACGCTGCCGGTATGGTCGGTGACGGTACAGATCAAAAAGGAGTTTATCTCGCCGCTACCGGAGGTGCTGTCGCTGGGTAACACCTTCCGTTATCAGTACAAACATGTGTTTGGCACGGAGCTGCGTGATGAGTAACTGGCTGCGCCGCGGCTGGCGGGAACTGCTGCAACAGCAGCGTGGCGTGGTGGCGGTCGAAACCGCGCTCGCCTTCCCGATTCTGCTGGCGGCGGGAGCGCTGGTGGCGGATATCGTCACCGTCGAACTGGAACGCGAGCATCTTGAGCAGCGCGCGGGTGCCATTACGTCAGTGCTGGCGATGCAAAAAGATCTCACCGAACAGGGGCTGCAGGGATTGCTGGACGCCACTCTTCCTGACACCGGCGTCGGTGAGTACCAGCTCACCATTACCAATGTGCGCCAGACGGGCAATGTCTACTGGCAGCTTAACCGCGGCAACAACACCACTATCTGCACCGACAATCAGACGGTGGCGGGGGAGTCGTATCCCGGTGAACTGCCGGAAGTGGATGCTGAAAAGGGCGAGGAGAATATTTCCATGATCGTGGTGGAGCTGTGTCGCCGGGGCGAGGATATTAACCTGCTGGGCGGCCTGTCGCTGACCAATATGCTGCAGGCAACGGCGGTAAACCGTGTTACGCGCAGCACAGTGACGCTGGATGATGCACTGGCCGCGGAAGCCGGACTGGAGCAGGACGATGAATAAGCGACTGACACTGTTACGTCATGCGTTACGCCGTTTCTGGCGTCAGGAGCGTGGTGCCGGTACCGCGTTTTATGTGCTGGGCATGATGGGGCTGCTGCTGACCGGCGCATACATTATCGATACCGTGCAAACCACCGGCGATGCCGCACAGGTCAAACGCGCCACCGATGCGGCCGCGCTGGCAGTCGGGCGTGAAGCCTTAAGCAAAAATAATAGTGACTACACCGCTGCGGAGCGCCAGCAGCTGGCATGGCAATATGTCCGCAGTAACCTCGGCATGAACAGTGAGCTGGTGCAGCAACTGGATGCCGCGGATGTGACGGTTACCGAAGGTCGCAGCAGCAATGCGCGTCGCACTTATACCGTCACCGTCAGCTTCGCCAGCAAACCGATGCTGCTGGCGGTTGAAGGGCAACAGCATGAAATCTACTCCACGGCAGAGGTGATCTACCGGCCGAGCGAAGTGGCGCTGGTGTTACCGAATACCAGTTCGGAAACCAATGCTGAACTGGCGGTACTGCGGCGTCTGGGGAACAACTTTGCCACCGATTTCCTGGCGGATTATCCCGATCGTCGTCTGGCTCTGGTGCCTTACAGCCAGTCAGTGAGCGTGTATGACGCCGACCGATGGAGTGACCGTATCCGCAGCTGGGCGATGAATCAGGCGTTAACCCCCGTAGAACTGACCTCACTGTTCCGCAATAACGACTATGGCATTGCCAATCTTGCCAGCCGTCAGATGCCCGATTTGCGCTCCAGACGCATGTGTCTGTATCGCGGGCTGGATCAGGGTGAAAACTACTTTTGGGATGAGGCGCCTGCCAACAGTTTCTGGATCCATTACCGCCATGACCTGCCGATCAACGCCACCTGGATGCCGTTTATCGAGTGGGTCGGCCCTAACCCTGATTTCGGTCAGGCCACCGGCGTCAATGACACGCGCTATATCGTTGGTGATAAAGGTTGTCCGACAGCCGCGTTATTGCCGCTGACGGATGACCTCAACAAGATTTCCACCCGTCTTGACCAGATGGAGTCGCAGTTTAACGTCAACTACGCCATTGCGATGGGCTGGGCGGCGATGTCACTGTCGCCTGCATTTCGCGGTGATGATGGCTGGGGCGACAGCGAATACCCGCTCGATTTTAACGACAACGGCAGTGGCAATATCAAAGCGATTGTGATGATGGCGAATACCATCGGCGACTGGTTCGATACCGATGCCTATAACGCTTACGTTGGCGAAGCCATTGATGGTGACGGGCAACAGGGCACAGACGGTGCCATTGAAGCGGCCACCAGACGTTTCGAATCGCTGTGCGAAAGCTTCCGCAATCACGATGTGCTGTTCTATTTCATTGGTGTGCGACCGGGTGATCCGGAGGATTTCGGCCGCACGCTGTTTGGCCAGGTCGCGGTGCCAGGGCTGCAGGTGTGCGCGACAAATGACGGCGGTTATATCAAGTTCGCCGACAGCTCAAGTTTTGCCGGGGCAGAAGGTCAGATCAGCAATTTGCTGGACGGCATTCTGGACGATATCGACAAGCACAGCAGTTCTGTCCGGCTGATTGAGTAATCAGTCAGGACGGCCTGTTGCCACTCTTAGGTGAAGTTATGAAAAAATCATCCACCCGTCCGGCCTGGAGCCAGACGCTGGCGCTGGAACCGCGCATGATGTTTGATGCCGCCGCTGTCGCCACGGCTACTGAGGTCGCTGATGCCCAGGCGACGGCCACCACCGCGCCTGATGCCACCGCCACCCCGGCCAGCGATGCGGTATATACCATCGATAAAAACGGTGTGGTCGGTGCGGATGCCCATCTGTTTAGCAATGCCGATGTGTCTGCTGACAGTGAAGGTAATGAAATCACCAAACTGGTGGTGACTGTCAGCACCACCGGCACCAACCAGGCGCTGGTCATTGATGGCACCAGTATTGCGCTGACCACCACCTCGGCCACCCAGGAAACAGACAACAGCCACTACTCTTACAATGTCGATGTGGCAGATGGCAAAACCACCATCACACTGTTTCTCAGCAACAATGCTGAGGCCACGCCGCAAATGGTCGAAACGCTGATTGATGGCATCAGCTATCGCGCGTTGGACAGTGATGTCAGCAGTGGTGAGGTGACGGTGACGCTGAAAAGTATTGCCGATGACAGTGACACAACGGCGCTGGATATCAGCGCTACCGTTACCATCGACAACAATAAAAATCTCGCCCCCAGCGTCGACTACACCGCTGACTTAGCGCTGCGCGATGATTTGACTGTCGCCGACCTGGCAGACAGCGCGACGCAGGTCGGTTACTCCTCTGACGGTAACTTTGCCTATGTCGCCAGCAGTGACGGCACGGTGCTGGTGTATGCGGTTTCTGATACTGGCGGACTGACGAAAATTCAGACCCTCAGCGGACTTATCCCTGCGGCCAGTGAAGATGATTATGATCCCGCGGTGATTAACGGTATCGCCGTCGGCGATAACGCGGTGTATCTGCTGTATGGCAGTTCGGTGATGACCCTGAGCCGTGACAGTGATGGCAAAGTCAGCCTGACCAGTACCGATGGCATTGGTGACACCTCGGTCAATATTGCCCTCAGCAGCGATGGCAAAAACCTGTATATCAGCTCTGAATGGAACGGCATCTATGTTTACGACATTGCCAGCGACGGCACGCTGACGCAGGTCGAAGAGTCCCGCTTTACCGAAAACACCGACCGCTCGGCAGGGATCGCGGTTGCGGGCGATTATCTGTTTGTGATGGCGCGTGGCAGCACCTCATTAACCGTGTTGCAGCGCACGGTGGTGGATGGCGTCACCAAACTGGTGGTGGTGGATAATCTGCCTTACGGCTCGCAGTCTGACTATGAGTCGCTGTACCAGCTGGCGGTCAGCAGTGACGGCAGCAAGGTTTACACCCTGAATACGGTGACGGGTGAGCTGGTCACCTGGCGTTTCGATGGTTCGCAGTTGACGCAGATCGACAGCCGTACTGTTGATTCGGCCAGCGATATTGCTATCAGCAGCGACAACGGTCAGCTGTATGTCAGCACCAGCGACGGCACGCTGTATCGCTATAAAATCGGCAGCGACGGCGCACTGACCGAGATTGCCAGCCAGACGACTGGCGGCAGCCTGGCACTGGTGGTATCGGGCACCTCATTGCTGGTGGTGGGCGGCAACAGCATCGAACGCTACAGCTCTGAGCTGAGCTATACCGTCGGTTCTGATGCGATTGCGGTGGCGGAAACGCTGACGCTGGCGGACAGCAATTCCGATGTACTGAACAGTGGCGCGGGCAACTATGCTGGTGCCAGTATTACCATTACCGCCAGTGACGACAGCAACAGCCAGTTTACCCTGCAGGATGCCAATGGACTGAGCGTCAGTGGCACGCAGTTACTGCTGGATGGTGTGGAGATTGGCAGCTTTGTCACCAGCGGCAACAGCGTGACGATTGCCTTTACCGCCGACGTCAGCACCGAGACTGCTAACCAGGTGCTGCATCAGGTACTGTGGGCCAGCAGCGGCGTCAGTACCGCGCTGGTGACGCTGACTGTGGTCGCGAATGACGGTCAGCTGGACAGCCAGACGCAGACGGTCTCGGTTCGCGTTAACCAGGTACCTGCGCTGGATGAGAGTGTGGTGGACGGCTACACCCTGCCGGTTGCCACTTCGGAGACGGGCTACAGCGAAGTGCTGCCGGAACTCTTTAAAGACAGCGACGGCGATAACCTCACCTGGACGGTCACCGGGCTGCCTGATGGCCTGACCTTTGATGCGGAAACGCGCACCATTTCCGGTTCGACTACTGAAACGGGCAGTTTTACCCTGACAATCACCGTCAAAGATACCTCTGGCGCAACGTCCAGCACCTCGCTGGAGATGACGGTCGAGCAGATTGATAACCGTGATCCGGTGAAGAGTGACACGGCACCGACCGCGCTGACCTCTGCGGTTATCAGCGAAACCTACAGCCTGAAACTGGACGCTTCGATGTTCAGCGATCCTGATGCGGTGTATGGCGACAGCCTGAGCTGGCAGGTGAGTGGTTTGCCGGACGGGCTGACCTTTGATGCCGCGACGCTGACCATCAGCGGCACAGCGACGACGCTGGGTGACAGTGTGATTACCATTACGGTGACCGATGAATCCGGCAAAACCGCGGAGGCAGAGGTCGCGCTGCGGGTGATCACTCAGGCTGAAATGGATAACACCGCGCCAGCCCTGAATCCGGAAGCCAGTACACTGGTGTACAGCAGCGATGGCTCGCTGAGTGGCTACAGCTACTATATCGGCAATATGACCATTTCGGCGGACGGAGAAACGCTGGTGGTGGTGGGCAGTACCGGTGGTAACTACAGCGGTACTATCTATGTCAGCATCTACAGTCGTGATACCAGCAGCGGTGAACTGACCCTGCAAACCACCTATACCCAGGGCACGGCAGACGATGGCAATGACAGTAACGGCATTGAGGTTGATGGCCTGACGGGCACCACTAATGCCGTTTTCTCCGCAGATGGTTCGACGCTGTATCTTTCCGGCACCAACAGCAGTGGCAAAGCGGTGGTGCAGTCCTTCAGCCTGGATGCCGACAGCGGCAAACTGACACTGATCTCCAGTGCCGAAGTGGTTGCAACCGTGACACAACTGAAGGTGTCAGCGGATGGCAGCAGCGTGTATGCCATGAGCAGCACCGGACTGTACCGCTACAGCGTCGACAGTGACGGCAAACTGACTGTGCAGGAAAGCTTCAGCGATATCACCAGCGCGCTCAGTCTGGGCGTGGATGGCAATGGCACGGTGTATGTATTTAGCAGCAGCGGCGCGATTAATGTCTATACCCCTGACAGCAACGGTGCCCTCACGCTGGCCGGTAAACTGACCCGTTCTGGCACCGCGCTGACCTGGACTGATAAAGACGGTAATACCAGCAGCGCCGGGACATTGTCCAGCAGCAGTGGCCTCAATGGCCCTTACTCTTCGATGGTGGTTTCTCAGGATGGCTATCTGTATGTGATGACCGGCACTAACGCTTATCTGACGGTGCTGCACTATGACGCTGACAGTAATAGCATCAGCCTGGTCTCTTCGCGCAGCACCTACAGCGATCTGAACAATAATTTCAGCTGGTCGATTGCTATCTCTGACGACGGCAGCGCGCTGTACATCGGCTCCAATGGTGCTGTGATGGCGATTTATGACATCGGCAGTGATGGCAATGTGACGCTGCGTACCACACTGAAAGCCAGTGGCGCGCTGGTCACGCTGACCGTGTCGCCAGATGGCAAATCCGTGTATGGCGGCTCACGCTATATCAATGGCCTGCGCCAGTTCAGTGGTTCCGCCGAAGCGATTGAAGTCAGCTGGACCGAAGGCAGCAGCACACTGATCGCCAGCCAGCTGGTGCTGTCCGATGTCGACTACGATGCCGCGAACAGCGGGGCGGGTAACTACAACGGCGCAACCATCACCATCGCACGTGACGGTGATGATACCAGCGCTGACAGCTATAGCCTGGTGGAAGGCAACGGTCTGACGCTGAAAGATGGGAAGATTTATCTCAATGACGTTGAGATTGCCACCTTCAGTGAAACCGACGGCAAGCTGACCGTCACCTTTACCGCTGATGTCACCACGGCGGTGGCAAATCAGGTACTGCATCAGATCAGCTGGCAGAGCAGCACGAAGACACCGGCGGAAACGCTGGCCATGACGGTCAGTATCAGCGACCAGTACGTTACTACCAGTCAAGCCGTGACAGTAAAAGTCACCCAGGTTAACGACGCGCCCGAGCTGAGCAGCCAGGCGACGAACCCAACCTACAGCGATACTTCCGCCACTGTCACGGTCTTTAAAGACACGGTGATCGACACCATCGAATCCGGGCAAACCATTCTCGGCCTGACGCTGACCGTGTCCGGGCTGGTCAGTGGTGAAAGCGACTATCTGGTGATTGACGGGAAAACCGTATCGCTCACCGACGGTGTGCGGGTGATCACTAACAACAGTCTGGTGATCAGCGTCTCCGTCAGCGATGGAGTGGCGACCGTGGAGATCACCAGCCTGGACGGTATGACGACTGCCGCCGCGCAAACGCTGGTGGACGGTATTGCCTACGGCAACAGCGATGCCTATAGCGGTACACACACAGTGGCGCTGACGCAGGTGCGTGACAGCGGCGGTACCGAAAACGGCAGCAGCGACAGCAGCACGTTCAGTATCACCTCCACCATCACCCTGCAGGCGCAGGATATGCCGCCGAAACTGGTGGCGACAGAAAACAATCTGCTGGAGCTGGCGGACAGTCTGAGTGCGGTGAGTGGCCTGGGTACCCTTACCCAGACGGTTCTCTCCGCCGATGGTGCCAGCCTGTATGTCACGGATGGCAGCGGCACCGTGGCACTGTTCAGCCGCGACACCACCACCGGCGAACTCACCTGGTCCGGCAATATGAGTACCGGGCTGGGCAGCATCAGCAGCATCACCCTGACCAGTGATGGCCTGACGGCGATTATCACCAGCACCAGTGATAACAGTCTGTCTGTCTTTAGTCGGGCAACTGATGGCGCTCTGACACTGCTGGAATCACATACCATCTGGAACATAAAGGCGATTACGTTATCCAGTGATGGCAGCAGTCTGTACGTGATTGATGAATGGAGTGGTTTGACGGTGTTTAGCCGTGATGCCACGACGGGGAAACTGACTGAAGTACAGCAGATAAGTTACGACAGTAGTGAGCCTTATCTGTTCTCGCCTCTGGCGCTGGAAACGGCAGGCAGCTACCTGTATGTGATTACCGATCCGGTGTATGCCGGATCGCCCAATTCGCTGCTTGTCTATCAGCGGCAGGAAGATGGCACTCTGCAACTGGTCGCTTCACTGTATGACAGCCGTACCGATGCCAGTGGCGCCACCATGGATCTCAGTGCACCGACGACAATCACCGTCAGTGACGATGGCAGCCAGATCTATGTGATCAACAACGGTAACCTGAATATCTACGCCTTTAACCAGAGCAGCGGCAAACTGCTGCAGGTCGATACGCTGGAAAATATCGGCACGGTGAATGCGCTGGCGCTGTCGGCAGATAACACCGAACTATATGTGCTGCTGGCTGAGGGCAGTCTGCAGGTGTACAGCATCAGCAGTGCGGGTGTGCTGTCGCTGAGCAAAACCTACAGCAGCGCAGATTACGCTGCACTGAGCGGTGCGACGTCGATTCAGACCAGCAGCGATGGTGCACTGATTATCAGCGGCAGTCAGGTTGCCAGCCTGATCCCGGCTTCTGACGAACTGCGTTACACCGTCGGCGGTGGCACGAGCAGCAGCTTTACCGACGGGGTTGTACTGTCCGATAAAGTGCTCGACGGTCTGAACAATGGCGCAGGCAACTATGGCGGCGCCAGCATTACCGTGAAAGATGATAGCGGACTGGGCAGTTTTAGTTTTAGCGCCGACAGCCAGCTGACGCTGGATGACAACGGTCAGCTGCTGGATAACGGCACGGTCATCGGCACGGTCACGCAGCAGGATGGCGTACTCACCGTGACCTTTGCCGATGGCGTCACCACGGCAACCGCCAATAACGTGCTCGCCAGCCTGACCTACAGCAACACCAACCTCAGCACCGGTAGTCAGGTGACCCTGTCGGTTACGGCCAGTGACGGACAGCTGACCAGCAGCAGCTGGCAGCGCACGCTGACCATCAACCATGCGCCACAGACCACGGACAGTGACTATCAGCCTGCCACGGTAACCAAAGGTGTGCCGGTCAGCCTGACACTGCCGGAAGATCTGTTCAGCGATCTCGATGGCGACGATCTGCAATGGGCTGTCAGCGGCCTGCCAGCGGGTTATACCTTCGATGCCACGACCCGCACCATCAGCGGCGCGGCAACTACCGCAGGGGAATATACCCTGACCATCAGCGTCACTGACGGCGATGGTGCAACGGCCAGCCGCGAGCTGACCATCCATGTTAATACGGCACCGCAGGCCGGAGAGGGTAGCACCACCTTCAGTCAGCCTGTCGGTGAGCCGGTCAATATCGTGCTGGCGGATAGCCTGTTTGTGGATGCCGATGGCGACGCGCTGAGCTGGCAGTTTGCCAGCCTGCCGGACGGCCTGAGCTTTGATGCGGAGACCCATACCCTGAGCGGCGATCTGGCAGCCGGGCGCTACAGCCTGGTGCTGACCGTCACCGATGCCTGGGGCGCCAGCTTCAGCCGCACGCTGGTGCTGAATATTGTCCAGCCGCAGAGCACTAACGGTGGCGTAGGGCCAGTGATTCTGCCACGACCGCCACAGTTTACCGCTGAAGACAATCGCGACGACGAACGCTTCTGGCGAGCCGATGCACCGCCACCGCCGCGTCCTGCGGCGATGCCAGGCGCACCGATTGCGCCTGCTGGCGTCGCAGAAGGGGCGGCCTTCAACACCGTTGCCGCGACAGGCGGTACGGTGCTGGCGAGCGGCGCGCTGAATTATCAGGAAACACCATGGGCGCTGACGCTAGTGATGAGCAGCCTGATGCCGGCGCTGGAGAGGGTGAATTTCACCACGCGCAGTGCTGACAGCGACCGGCTGGCACGTACCACCGCCTGGTCTGGCGTCTGGCAGGACAGCGGCAACGATCAGCAGGTGTTCCGTCTGCCGCAGGGATTACAGTCCGGCTCTGGCTTTGTGGCGGTACAGCTGGCGAACGGACGTCCGTTACCGGCATGGATTCAGTTTGACGCCCGACGCGGCGAACTGCGCATCAGCAGTGCCGATGCCGCCCGCAGCGGGCAGATTCAGCTGCGCCTGCAACGCGCCGATGGTGCGCCTGCGCTGGTGCTGACACTGCGCGATGGCCGTGCGGTGACCACGGCCAGCGCCAGTGACGCCAGCCTGCATTACACCACCGACAGTACCAGCGTTGTTACGCCACATGCGCCTGATATCACGGCAGCAACCGTGACTGCCAGCGCACGGCCAGCCGATGCGCTGGCCTTTAACCAGGGTATTTCACACTCGCTGGCCGCCCTGCGCGGCGACAGTGACGATTTGCTGCAGGCGCTGAGTGCGCTGGCACAGGATTAACAGGGATAACAATTTAAAAAATGACAACATTCAATACGATGGGACTGACCTCAGCACACTTCTCTCCGCTTGCCGCCATCAGCGCACCACGTCGCCTGAGCCTGTCGGTGGCGCTGGCCTGCACATTACTGGCGGGATGCGCTGTCGCGCCTGAACCGATGACGGCGCAGGAACAGGTGGCGCAGGCGATGAGCGATCGCACCACCATGTTTGCGGATCAGGAGCCGGTGCGCGGCAATATCACGCTTGATGAAGCGATTGCCCGTGCCCTGAAATATAACCTGGCGCAGCGCGTGGCGCTGATGGAACAGGCGATGGAGGACGATCTGCGCGACGTGGCGCGGCTGGATATGCTGCCGAAGCTGGCGGCGCGCGCCGGACTGCAGACACGCGATAACGTCGCCGGTTCCAGCAGCCAGTCGGTAACCACCGGTCAGCAGTCACTGGAAGCCTCCACCAGTCAGGATCAAACCTCGCGCAGCGGCGATCTGACCATGAGCTGGAACGTGCTCGACTTTGGTATCAGCTATGTCAATGCGCGGATGCAGGCGAACAAGACGCTGGCAGCGGAAGAGCGTCGCCGCAAAGTGGTGGCTGATATCACCCGTCAGGTGCGTACGGCATACTGGGAAGCCGCAACGGCTCAGCGTCTGAAGCCGGAAGTGACGCGTGCGCTGGGCGAAGCGCGTCAGTCGCTGGAGTATGCGCGTCAGACCGAACGCGAGCGTCTGCTGGCGCCTGTCGATGCGCTGCGTTTCCAGAAAAATATGCTGGAAATGGTGCGTCAGCTGGAAGTGGTCGACAGCGATCTGGCACTGGCGAAATCGCGCCTGGCGGCACTGATGAACCTGCCGCCAGCCAGCGACTTCAGCCTGGTGGTGCCGGACGAAAGCAGCCTGAAAACACCAAAAATGCGTTATACGCTGGGCGACCTGGAGAATGTCTCGATGGTGCGCCGTCCGGAGATCCGCGAAGAGAGCTATCAGGCGCGTAACGCGGTGCTGGAAACCCGTCGTTCACTGCTGCGCCTGCTGCCTGGCGTCAGTCTGTTTGCCGGTGTCAACGGCGACAGCAACAGCTATCTGGTGAACCATGGCTGGGCCAGCGCCGGGATGCAGGTCAGCGGTAACCTGCTGAATGTCTTCGCCTGGTCATCGGTCAAACGTGCCGGTGAATCAGCGGAAACACTGGCGGAAACCCGCCGTCAGGCGATGCGCATGGCGGTGCTGGCGCAGGTCAACGTCGCCTGGCAGGAGTACCAGAGCAGCGTGCAGATGTTTAGCCGCTACCAGGAGCTGGCGCGGATTCAGCAGGGCATTTATCGCCAGACCGATCTCAGCTACCACAACCAGGCCGCAACGCAGATGGAACAGGTGCGCGTCAGCACGGAAACCATTCTCACCACCCGCGCGCGCGACCGCAGCTATGCGGCGATGCAGAATGCGCTGGGCAGCGTGTATCAGGCGTCCGGTCTGGATATGCTGCCGGACCGCGTCAGTGACACCAGCCTGGCGGCGCTGAGCAACACCATCGCCCGCGCCAGCCAGCAGATTGAAAACGGTGCGGTGGCGATACCGGCGCTGAATGTGCCGACAGGCAGAGTCACGGCCGGGCAGCCTTCTGCGCTCAGCAACAATGCTTTTGCCAGCGCCACGCCGTTAAAACCGGTGCCGCCTGCAACGACCAAACCACAGCCGTATGCCGTGGCGTCCGATAACTGGGGCAGCCTGAATTCCCTCTCCGGAGGCGCGCAGTGAAACGCGCAATGCTTGCCCGCCCGCTGCTGCTGGCACTGATGATGACCTTTGCCGATCGCGCGCTGGCGCAGGAGGCAGAGCAGGAGCCGATCCGCGTTCAGCTGAGCGCGGTGCATCAGACCACGCTCTCCAGCGGTATTGCCGCCCGTATCACCAGCCTTGCCGTGAAAGAGGGTGATCGCTTTAAACAGGGACAGGTGCTGCTGAGCTTTGACTGCGCGGTGCTGAAAGAGAAGCTGAACTACGCCAGTGCCAGTGAACAGGCGGCGCGTAAAAAGCTGGCGATTGCCAACCGTCTCGACAAGCTGAACTCGATCAGCATCTCCGAAGTGGAGCAGACCCGTTCGGCGGTCAGCATGGCGCAGGCGGAAAGCGGGGTGAACCGCGCGATGCTGGAGCGCTGCACCATCAAAGCGCCGTTCTCCGGCCGTGTTACCGAAACGCTGGTTCGTAACTGGGAAACGGTGCCGGAAGGCAAACCGCTGCTGACGATTTACGACGACAGCGCGTTCGAACTGGAGATGATTGTGCCGTCGCGCTGGCTGCGCTGGTTGCGTGCCGACTCGCCGTTCAGCGTCACGCTGGATGAAACCGGGCAACGTTATCCGGCGAAGATCTCGCGTCTCTCCTCTGCGGTGGATGCGGTCAGCCAGTCGGTAAAAGTGTTTGGTCAGATTGACGGTCATGATAACGGTTTGCTGCCGGGCATGAGCGGTGTGGCGCATTTCGACGCCCCTGCGTCACAGGATACGACGGCTAATGCACAGTAATTCGCCTCAGCCAGAAAACGACGCGCGGCTGCGCCTGCTCAGCGAACTGCTGCGCCTGCAGGGGCGGGTACGCACGCTGGAGAGCGCTGACGAACTGGCGTTCTTTATGGTCAACGAAAGCCATCGCCTGTTGCCATATCGCCAGGCGCTGTTGTGGCAGGATGATAACAAGCAGCTGGGTGCCGCGTCCGGTATCGCCACGCTGGACCACCATGCCCCGTTTTGCCGTGAAATGGCGCGGTTGTGCGGCCAGTGGCAGCAGCAATATGCGCAGCCGCAGCGACTGGATGCCAGCCAGCTTGATGCCACGGATCGCGCGTTATGGCAGGAGTATCTGCCCGCCTGTGGCCTGTGGCTGCCGCTGGAAGGCGCGGACAATCTGGCGCTGCTGTTACTGCGCGACCAGCTGTGGGAAGAGAGTGAGGTGCTGCTGCTGAAAGAGCTGGCGGGCGCTTACGGCCACGCCTGGCGCAGCCTGACAGCCAGCCGTCGCACACGCCGCCCGCGCCCCAACCGCCGCTGGGTGATCGCCGCACTGGTGCTGTTGCTGGTGGTGATGCTGATTCCGGTTCGCCAGTCGGTGATTGCTCCAGCCGAAGTGGTGGCGCATCGCCCGTCACTGGTGCGCGCACCGCTGGCTGGGGTGATTGATGAGATTGTGGTACGCCCTAACCAGCAGGTAAAGCGTGGCGACGTTCTGCTGCGCCTCGACTCGCGTGAGTTACACAATCAGCTGGAAAGCGCGCGCCAGCAGTTTGCCGCCAGCGATGCGGAATACCGCCAGGCGCAGCAGATGGCGCTGAGTGATGCCGATGCGAAAGCGCAGCTGGCAGTGCTGGCCAGCCGTCGCGAGCAGGGCCGTGCTGATATGGCGTTTCTGCAGGCGCAGCTGGCGCGAACCGAACTGACCGCGCCACGCGACGGCGTGGCGATCTTTGATGATGTCAGCGATCTGCTGGGACGTCCGGTGTCGGTGGGCGAGCGCATTATGCAGGTGGCGAATCCGCAGGAGAGCGAACTGGAGATCCAGCTGCCTGCTGCCGATGCCATCGCCCTGACGACAGGCGCGGACGTGCGGCTGTTCCTCAACGTCGCGCCGGATGTCTCACAGCAGGCGGAGCTGCAGCAGATGGGCTACCGCGCGGCGTTAACGCCGGACAACATTATGGCGTATAAGCTGCGCGCGCGTTTCCTGCAGCCGGATGCTCTGTTGCAAATTGGCCTGAAAGGCAGCGCCAAAATCTATGGTGAACGCACGGTGCTGATTGCCTGGCTGCTGCGTAAACCGTGGTCGGCGCTGCGTGTCTGGCTGGGAGTGTAACCGATGACGGCGATGCCTGACGCGCAGACAACGCGCCTGCTGCCGCTGCGTGAGGAACTGATCCTGCATCGCGGCCCTGCGAACTGGGATGGTTCACCGAGCTGGACGCTGGAAGATCCGCTGCGCGGGCGCTTCTTTCGCCTCGGCTGGCTGGAGATGGCGCTGCTGTCGCGCTGGTCGCTTGGCGACCGGCAGCAGCTGATCGCCGAAGTGAATCGCCGTATGCCGCTGGAGATTGGCGCAGAGGACGTGAATGCGTTCAGCCGTTTCCTGCAGCAGCATGCGCTGACGCATGGCGCGGGCGATGACCAGCTGCGTGAATTTGTGCGTCAGAAAGAGCAGGGCAAAAGCGTCTGGTGGCGCTGGCTGCTGCATAACTACCTGTTTTTACGTGTTCCTTTGCTCCATCCGCATCGCTGGTTACAGCGTATGCTGCCATGGGTGGAGCTTTTTTACCGCCGCCCCTTTTGGCTGGCGACACTGACGGCTGGGGCCACCGGACTTCTGTTCGCCAGCCGTCAGTGGCAAACTTTTCTGCATACTTTTCTGCACTTCTTCACGCTTGAAGGAGCGCTGCTGGCCGGGGCAACACTGGTATTCACCAAATGCCTGCACGAACTCGGCCATGCCTTTACCTGTACCCGCTATGGCGCCCGCGTCCCGACGCTCGGCGTCGCGTTTCTGGTGCTGATGCCGGTGCTGTATACCGACACCTCGGCATCGTGGAAACTGCCACGCCGCCAGCAGCGACTGACGATTGGCGCAGCGGGCATGATGGTCGAACTGGCGCTGGCCGCCTGGGCGACGCTGGCGTGGAGCTTTCTGCCCGACGGCATGTGGCGCAGCGCGGCGTTTATGCTGGCGACCACCACCTGGATTATGACGCTGCTGATTAACCTCAGTCCGCTGATGCGCTTCGACGGCTATTTTCTGCTGTCCGATGCACTTGGCGTACCCAACCTGCAACCACGCGCCTTTGCGCTGGCGCGCTGGAAACTGCGTGAATGGCTGTTTGGCCTTGGCGATCAGCCGCCAGAGTTCTGGCCGCGCTGGCTGCAACGCACGCTGCTGGCCTACTCCTTTGCCACCTGGGTTTATCGCCTGTTTCTGTTCACCGGCATCGCGCTGCTGGTGTATCACATGGCGTTTAAGCTGCTCGGTATGCTGTTGTTTGCGGTGGAGATTGGCTGGTTTGTCCTGCTGCCAGTGTGGAATGAACTGCGCGAATGGACCAAACGACGTAAGGATTACCGCATGAATCGCCATCTGGTGATAACCCTCAGCAGCGTTACGCTGGCGCTGCTGATTCTGTTGCTGCCGTGGCAGCGCACGGTGTATGCACCTGCTCTGCTGCGTGCCGACCAGCAACACAGCTTCTATATGCCGCTGGCCGGACGGGTGCAGCATATTCAGGTGCGGCCGGGCGAGCAGGTTACCCAGGGGCAAATTCTGTTTACCCTGCAGGCCGATGGTGAGACCCATCAGCGTCAGCAACTGGCACGGCAACTGCAAACCCTGGCCTGGCAGCAGGAGTATCAGCTGCTGAATCGCCGTGCGGCGCAGGATCATCAGCGTATTCGTCAGGAACGCGAGGCCGCCAGCCAGCGCTATCAGGTGCTGGATCAGCAGCAACAGGCACTAAGCGTGCGCGCGCCATTTAGCGGTGTGATGGCGGATCAGATGATGCCGCTCTCCGCGGGTGACTGGCTGCCGCAGGGCGAATGGCTGGGCACGCTGACGGGTCCGCAGGGCGGGCTGGTCGAAGCGCTGGTCTCCGAGCAGGACTGGCGGCGACTGCACGTGGGGGATAGCGGAACCTTCTATCCGCGGGATACCTCACGTGCCGGGTATGACGTGACGGTGGTGGAGATTGAGCGTACTGCGCTGCGCGATATGCGTCCGCTGGCGGAACTGGCATCACTGTATGGCGGGCCGGTGGCGACGCTGAATGGCGGACAAGAGAAGCTGCCGCCGGAGCAGGCTGTGTATCGCGTGGTGCTGAAATTGCCCGCAGACAGTGTTGCGTCACAACAGGTGCTGACCGGTACGGTGGCATTGCAGGGTGAATCGCAGAGTCTGGCAATACGCTTGTGGCAGCGGGTAAGGGCGGTGCTGATTCGGGAGTTGTCGTTTTAAGGCGGTTATGGTGTGCGGGCGGCGTTGGTGTTGTGGCTGGTGAAAGCGTTTGGGCTGGATTTAGGTAATTGTGCTCACGGGAAGGTGGGATGGTGATAAATCCAGCATCCGGCGCGGCAAGGCCTTGACTCACCAGAGGGTTTTTCTTAACGTATTGCCCCGTAGTATCCCGTCTCAACGCCGATATAGCTCAGTTGGTAGAGCAGCGCATTCGTAATGCGAAGGTCGTAGGTTCGACTCCTATTATCGGCACCATAAAATCAATGAGTTACGAAATCCTCTGTCATAAAATCTTCCCGTTTACCCTCTCGCGTACTTACTGGCGTACTTATTTAGCACGGTATAGCTCCTTATCATAACCTCCCCTCCTGAAAGCGTTAGCCTTTGACCCTTGGCTGAAATCCGGTTGTTGCATATAGTGGCTGCCTGTCTGTTGATCATGAGATCGTTGATGCCAAAGATAACCCAAAAACAAAAGGTAGAGTTGACCAGGTGGTTTAAACCGGGCAACTATCTGGCGCTGAAAGACCTGACCCTCTGGGAACTGTACTATGAGTTTGTTCTTAGGCGTGAAATGCATGAACGCTATCAGGAAGCGGCTGAGTCCCCGGATGCTGAGTGGTTGCTGCCAGATGTGAACAAGAGTCAGGAAAAGCTGATTTTTGGTGGTAACCCGATACTTATCAAAAATGTCAATTTCATTGAGTCAGAGGATTTACTTGATGATTTTCATGTAAAGCCGCTTACAGTTAAGCGGGTAAATTTGTTGATACGCAATATCAAAAAAGTGGCGGGTGTGCAATCCGACAAGCACAATACCCTGGCACCAGAACAAACAGACATGCTTGAAATGTCGTTTACTCGATTTAATCTGGAAAGTTTAACAAAAGTGGCTAAAAAATCAGCCAACACAGGTCGTGAGATTGATCCTGTGCTTAAAAACATGTGGGAACGCCGGATAAAGAAGGCCAAGGGACTGATCTACCTGCAAATCGATTTAGGAACCTCAACGGATAGTCAGATCGTAGGTTCAATCACTCATTTGCTGCCACAATGGCGAAAGGTGATGGAAGTAGAATCACCAAAGCTCCCTTCCTATGGTTTTGGTGAGGTTATGATCCAAAAGCTGATCAACTTCGGCGGATTCAAGTTCGAAGTGCAACGCTAAGCCGCCTGTCTTAACTCTGCAAAGACCACTGAAGGCTGCCGGAAC
>NZ_CBFFRK010000007.1:0-79710 GCF_965644245.1 Erwinia sp. V71 | reverse complement strand
AGCAGGATAGCTTATCGGTAGCTAACCGTCCCTCCATCCACATGACCAAGCGTTGCACTTATTATCTGAATTCGCGAGCAGCATATCAGCGATATCGTGCCATGGGACGAGAACCTCCATACGGTCGAGGAACTGTTTTTTGCGGGAGGAATAGCTGGCAAGAGCGGGCATCGTGAAAAGTCTATGTCAAAGAAAGGGTTATGTTCTCATAATTGACGATTAAATCGCACCTTCCAGAAGGGTGCCCGGCGCATTCAGCGTGATATTGCCGCCCGCGCCGGTAAAACCGTTCAGGGTGATATCGCGGTTGCTGGTGAAGTTCACATCACCACCGCCCTGCACTGAACCGCTGCTGGTGATGCTATTACCGCTCAGGGTCAGGTCACCGCTGCCGCCGGTGATTTCGCCGCCGTTCGTCAGTGCGCCCGTGGCTTTCAGCGCCACCGTTTCGCCCTGCAGGGTGCCGTTATTGTTCAGCGCTCCGCCCGTGGTGATATCCAGTGTTTTTCCGGCAGCTATTGTGCCACCGGAGGTCAGGCTGTCTGCCAGTTTCAGCGTCGCATTGCCCAGCGCCACCACCTGACCCAGTTGGTCGAAGCCGTTGCCGGTCAGCACCAGGTTGCCGCCGCTGAACAGTTTCCCTGCCGCTTCCTGCGTAATCTGTCCGCCGGTGAGGGTCAGGTCACTGCTGCCGAGCAGCGTGCCGCTGTTAGTCAGTTACTGATAATCAGCGGTCAGGGTATTCGCCTGAATCGTACCGCTGCTGGTGAGTGTGTCGCCCGTCAGCGTCGCCTGCTGCTCCGCCAGCAGGGTGCCGGTATTGCCTGCTTTTGCTACATTCAGGATCAGGCTGGTTGCCTGCAGCCAGCCGCTGTTGCTCAGCGTATCGCCATTCAGCTGCAGCGTACTGCCCTGAATCCGCCCGTGGTTATCAAATTCTTTTGCACCCAGTGTCAGCAGGCCACCGCTCTGCAGGGTTTTGTTCTGCTGCTGGGTCAGTTTTCCCGTCAGCTGCGCCGTCAGGCTGTCGACACCGTTGACGGTGCCGTTGTTATCAAGCGATCCACCGGTTATCTGCAGATTTTTTGCTGTCCACTCCCCCTCATTCGTGAAGGTCTGAGCATTTAACGTCAGTTCATCAGCCTGTATCTGGCCGTGATTGCTCAGGGTATCAGCACTGATCTCAGCCTTCACGCCGCTCAGCATCACGCTGCCAGAGAGGTTGTTCAGCGTCTTCGTCTGCACATCCAGTAAGGAGCCGCCCCGTACTTTTCCACTGTTATTCAGCAGATCGCCCGTGAGTGTTAACTTTCCTGCAACCAGCTGTCCGGCATTATCGAGTTGCGCAGCAGATAACTGCATCTCTTCATCCGACAACAACAATCCCTGAGCCTGATTATCCAGACTGTTACTGAGCAGGCTTAGCGACTGCGTGCCCTGCATCAGTCCGGCATTAGTGATGGCGTCACTCTCCAGCCCCAGCTGTGCAGCAGACAGCGTGCCCTTATTCGTCAGCTGCGCCGTCTTTATCGTCAGGCCGTTATCACTGCTGATACTGCCGCCCGCCCTGTTCACCAGGCTGTCACGTGCGGTGATAGCCGCGCTGCCCTTCGCGCTCACCGTGCCGCTTTGCTGTACCGTGTTCGCCGCCACCTTCAGTTTCTGCCCCGCCAGCATATCGCCGCGGTTATCCAGCGTCCCGGCGTCCACTTCCAGCGTGTCGCCCACCAGCTTTCCGCTGCTGGTCAGCTGTTTTGCCGTGCCCTTCAGCGTGCCTTTCGCCACCAGTGAACCGCTGTTGTCAGCAGCGTCGGCATCCAGCGTGATATTTTTCCCGGCTGTAAGTTGTCCGGCGTTATTCACCTTGCTCCGCACCACCGGGCTGTCAGCATCTGCCGCTGCGACCTGCGTATTCAGGCTGGCGATGCCGGTTTTTGCCGTCAGGCCAATATCACCCGCCGCATCTGCGGTGCTGTTTTGTCCAGCGTCAGTTCAGAACCTGTGAGGCGGATATCTTCCCCCGCCGTCACTGTCGCACCCGTCAGCTGCACCCGCTCACCGCCGTCCAGCGCCACCGATTTGTCACTCACCAGTGAGCCGCCGTTCAGCGCGATACCTTTTTGTGCACTGACAGTTGCGCTGCCTGCAGCCTTGTTATCGCCACCGAGTTCAGCGCTCTCCGCCTTCGCCGTCAGCGCGCCGCTGCTCAGGCTGCTGTTCAGCACCAGCTTACCGTTCGCATCCAGCGTGATATCGCCCTGACGCGCGTTCAGGTTGCCGAGGTTCACCCCGACGCCCTTCTCGCCCGACACCAGGTGAATACGGTTGGCATACATCCCGCCCAGCGCGCCGGTATCCACCGCCACCACCGGGGCGTCACCTTCGCCGTCAATCGCAGAAACACTGCCGTCAGAACCGACGCGGTTCGCCCCCGCCACCACCTTCAGGTCTTTGGCATGAATCGCCGCATTCACCTCGGTGGCGCGGGAGATAATCGATAGGGCATCGCTCTGGCTGGCGTCCAGCCCCTGACCTTCCACGGTGATGGTGCCTTTGGTCACGTCCAGCGACTGTAAATTACCTTTCGCATCAAACACCGGCTTACCGGTGGTCAGGGTGGCATTCGGCGTGTTGATAAAGCCGCAGCCGCTGCAGGTGATGCCGTACGGGTTAGCGACAATGACATTGGCGGCTTTCCCCGCCACTTCGGTATAGCCCTGCAGCTGCGAACGGCTGCCGCCGGTGACTTCGTTGATAATGCCTTTCGCTTCGCGTCCGGCGGTGAGATTGGGGTTGTTCTGGATATAGCCGCCGAGCTGGGTTTTGTTGAGCTGCCCGGTGGCGTTATTGAGAATGAGACCTTCTTTACCGACGTTGTAATCTCTGAACTGATTATGGGAAATCCCGGCGCTGTTCGGTTTCGCGATATTCATCACCGGCACGCCGTTGGCGGCTTTATCCATGCCGGTGCCGCTGGTCACCGGATTAATGGTGGCGGAAATCGCCGGCAGCAGCGGATGAAGTCGATTGTCCATAATCTTTGCCTTGCCGGTTAAAAGACGAGTGAAACGCGGTAATAAACGGTCAGATGATCCGGCCCAAGCCAGTCGGGGTATTTCAGTGGTGTGCCCAGCGTTAACTGCGTCGCCACGTAACGATTAGCGGTGCTGAGCCCCAGTGCGCCCCCCCACAGGGTGCCGGAAGCAAATTCGTCGTACTGATCCTGCCTCAGCCAGCCACCATCCAGCGCCAGCAGCGCATTGACCTGACCGATGACGGGCAGGGTAAACAGGGTGTAGTTGAGTTCGTTACGCAGATATCCGCCGATATCGCCGGAAAGATATTGCTCTTTAAAGCCACGCACAGAGCTGTCGCCGCCCAGCGTTAACCGTTCACTGCCATACAGCCGATCGGGCGACCACTGCCCATACAGGCTGCTCAGCCACCACAGGTCGTCTGAGAACGGACGCTGGAAACTGGCGCTCAGGCTCCATTTACGGAACTGCGCTTTCGGCAGTTCGCCGTTTTTACCCTCATCACTTTCCGCATCAAACCAGTCTATGCCGCGGCTGAAGGTCGGGTTAAAGGTTGCGACGCCGCCCGCCACTTTTTGCGTATGGGTGATACCCAATTGCAGGCTGCTCAGCTTACGGCTGCTGCTCTGCAACAGAGCGTCATTGAGGAAGTTATGGCTGTTGTAATGGCTGAGGCCCGCCATCAGGCCGGTTTTGATATCACCATTGCGAAACACCACCCAGTTACCGGTCAGGCGATGGTTGGTGCTGTCGCCGCGCGACAGCCAGAGAAAACCCTGATTATCGATGGTGCTGCGATAGTCGCTGCGGCTGTAGCTGTAATCCAGTAAGCCATACCCCCACGGGATGCTGACGCCCGCCTGCAGGCTGCGCGAATCGCGCGAGTGAGAAAATGCGCTACTGCGGCTATTGCTGAGAAACCATTTATCCGCCAGCCCAAGCGGATTATTGGCGATCAGCGAACCGCTTAAGGAAGGTGCGATTAATTCGATGGGAACCATTTTTTCGTCCTGTCATCGTATGGTAAATGAACAAAGAACCGCCCAAAACACTGAAAACGATAGATGAACGGCAATCATTGTAGTCATGAACAGAACTTTGAATGATTAAATCGCACCTTCCTTAGTTCATACGATCATCTCATGGTCATCGTTTCGATTATTGTTGCCATCCTTGCTTCCTATACTGCGCTTGATATGGCAGGACGTGTCAGCAACAGCAGCGGTAAAGCAGCCGTCGTCTGGCTGTTTGGCGGCGGTTTCGCGATGGGTATCGGCATCTGGTCGATGCACTTTATCGGTATGCTGGCGATGAACCTGCCTATGCTGATGAGCTACAGCTCGCCGCTTACCGCGTTATCGATGGTCATTGCCATCGCCGCATCCGTATTTGCCCTGTGGATTGTCTGCAAAGGCGAATTGCCGGTATCCAGATTATGCGTCGGTGCTATCGTGATGGGCAGTGGCGTGGTAGCGATGCACTACACCGGCATGGCGGCACTCATCTTCGAGCCGGGCATTATCTGGGACAGCTTCTGGGTGGCCTGCTCGGTCGTGATTGCCCTGGTCGCCTCAGGTGCCGCGCTGTGGCTGGCCTTTAAACTGCGCCATGAAACCGGCCATAAAGCCTGGCTGCGTATCGGCGCAGCGGCCATTATGGGCATCGCCATCGCCGGGATGCACTATACCGGCATGGCGGCAGCCAGCTTCCCGATGGGCAGCCACAGCAGCCACTATGCGGTCGACAGTGTCGACAGTAACTGGCTGGCCGTGCTGGTGATGGTGGTGACGCTGGCGATACTCGGTATTACGCTGCTGGTGTCGATGCTGGATGCACGCTTGCAGGCGCGTACATCGATCCTCGCCTCCTCGCTGGCGGAAGCCAATCGTGAACTGGCCCAGCTGGCGCTGCATGATAATCTCACCCGCCTGCCTAACCGTATTCTGCTGGAAGACCGCCTCGAGCAGGCGATTAATAAAGCCACGCGCGAAGACTCGCAATTTGCCCTGATGTTTATGGACCTGGACGGCTTTAAAGCCGTCAATGACGCTTTTGGGCATCATATTGGCGACAGCCTGCTGGTGGCGGTGACGGAACGCATGACCGCCAGAATTGAGGGGCACTACACGCTGGCGCGTCTGGGCGGTGATGAGTTTGTCCTGCTGATCGAAATTGATGATCCTAATGATGCCGCGACCGTCGCCAATGCGCTGGTGAAAGCCATCGCCGACCCTTTCGAGATTTCGCGCTACGAACTGATCGTCTCACTCAGTATTAGCATCGCCGTATTCCCGGGCGATGGCGCCGATGAACGTGAGTTACTGTTTAATGCTGATGCAGCGATGTATCACACCAAAAATAACGGGCGTAACGGCTATAACTTTTTCCAGCCGTCGATGAATACCATCGCCCAGAACCAGCTGCAGTTGATTAACGATCTCTGGCTGGCGCTGGAGCACAAGGAACTGCGTCTGTTCTACCAGCCGAAATATTGCGCCCCTCACGGGCCGATTCTCGGTTTCGAAGCCCTGCTGCGCTGGCAGCATCCACGCCGTGGCTTGCTGAGCCCGGATGTATTTCTGCCACTGGCGGAAAAGACCGGCTTGATCATTAATATCGGTAACTGGGTGATTGATGAAGCCTGTCGCCAGTTGCGGATATGGCATCTGCAGGGACACAGCCACTGGTCAGTCGCGGTCAATCTGTCCGCCCTGCAGTTCGAGCAGAGTGGTCTGGTGGAGACGGTGGTCAGCGCGCTGAATACCCATCATATCCCGGCGGAGCTGCTGACGCTGGAAGTGACAGAAACCACCGCGATGCGCAATCCTGATGAGAGCGTGCGTATTCTGACTGAGCTGACGGAACTGGGAGTCAAAGCTTCCATTGATGATTTCGGCACCGGCTACTCCAGTCTGCTGTATCTGAAGCGTTTACCGGCCAGTGAACTGAAAATCGACCGTGCGTTTGTCAATGAGCTGCAGAAAGAGACGGAAGACGCCACTATCGTGTCCGCGATTGTCGCGCTGGCGCAGTCGCTGAACCTGAAAGTGGTGGCCGAAGGGGTGGAAACACGCGATCAGCAGGCGTTTCTGACTGACCTCGGTTGTAACTCGTTACAGGGCTATCTGTTGGGTCGGCCAATACCGCCGGAGAAGGTGGATGAGTTGCAGGAGTATGTTAGCGGGGAGCCAAAGCAGGAGCAGTAGTGTACGATTCCCCTCCCCCACGCAGTGGGGGAGGGCCAGGGAGGGGAGTCAGTGGCACAGTGCTTACTGTTCCCCCATCCCAGCCTTCCCCCGCTTGCGGGGGAAGGGGCTTAAAAAAGCGAGCGAGTTTATCGCGCTGCGCTTTCCATGCCCATCAAACCAATCTTCAGATAACCCGCCTGGCGCAGTGAATCCATCACGCTCATCAGCGTTTCATAATCGACAGTCTTATCCGCCTGGAAGAAAATCGTGGTGTCTTTTTTCCCTTCCGTCTGACTGTTCAGCACCTCGACCAGATTCTCTTTGGTCACCGCTTCATTGCCGATAAACAGCTGCTTATCTTCTTTAATTGACAGATAAACCGGTTTTTCCGGACGCGGCTGTGGCGCGCTGGTTGATGCAGGCAGATTAACGCGGACATCCACTGTCGCCAGCGGCGCAGCCACCATAAAGATGATCAGCAGCACCAGCATCACGTCGATAAACGGCGTGACGTTGATTTCATGCATTTCACCGTTGCTGTCGAGATCTTCGTTTAATCGCATCGCCATGGCGCTTAACCTACCCGCAGTTTGTGCGCCGCAGCAGTCTGATGCGCCTGCTGGCTGTTCGCCAGATCCAGATCGCGGCTCTGCAGCAGCAGAACCTGCGCCGCCACATCACCCAGTGAGGCTTTGTAACCAGCGATCATACGGGCAAAGACGTTGTAGATAACCACCGCAGGAATCGCGGCCACCAGACCAATCGCGGTCGCCAGCAGTGCTTCGGCGATACCCGGCGCAACCACCGCCAGGTTGGTGGTCTGGGTTTTTGCGATACCGATAAAGCTGTTCATGATGCCCCATACCGTACCGAACAGGCCGACGAAGGGGGCGATGGCGCCGATGGTCGCCAGGTAACCGTTACCGCGGCCCGCATGACGACTGAATGCCGCAACGCGACGCTCAAGGCGGAAACCGGTACGTTCTTTAATGCCGTCGTTATCGTCCGATCCGGCGGAGAGCTCCAGCTCGTTCAGCGCTTCTTTCACCAGCAGCGTACTGAGGCTGTTCGCTTTGAAGGTTTTGGTGCTTTCTGCCGCTTCGTTCAGCGAGCGCACCGTAGCCAGCGCCTGCTGTTCACGTTTCAGACGGCGTTTTGCCGACAGCAGTTCTGCGCTTTTGCTAAAGAAAATCGCCCAGGTGATGACGGATGCCAGAAGCAGTCCAATCATTACCGCTTTAACGACGATGTCGGCATGTTCATACATACCCCAAACAGACAGGTCTGTTTGCATCAAATTAGTGGTTACCACGCTGTGTCTCCAACCCTGATTAACAACGTCTATCCTCCGCGCGCATGAAACGTTAGCCACGCTTATTAGTCTGGACAGACGGAAGAATCGACGATCATATCAAATTAGCGCTGAATTGATAGTAGTTCTCATTAGTATTTACACTGTTCGCGCCTGCTTTTTTGCCCGGTCTCACCCACCCCAATAACGTCATGGTCAACAGCCGACCTGCATCACACTTATGAAATGATGTTTTATAAATTAGCAAACTCCATTTCATTACGTTACAAAACTGTGAGTCCCTTCACCGCAGCTGCTTATTTTTCAGGCTATTTTTTATCCGCATTATTCTAACAATGACCGCAACTCTGGAGCCTGAGATGAATGTAATCCGCACTGTACTCAGTTTAAGTTTGTTGAGCGTCCTGTCAGCCCCTCTGCATGCCGCGACCATTCGCGCGGCCGATGTCCACCCGAAAGGTTACCCTAACGTTGTCGCCGTGGAGCATATGGGCGAAAAACTGGCGAAAAGAACCGATAACCGGCTGGAAATTAAAGTTTTCCCCAGTGGCGTATTGGGTGATGAAAAACAGATGATCGAGCAGGCGCAGGTAGGCGCGATTGATATGATCCGCGTGTCGATGGCCCCGGTCGCCGCGATCCTGCCGGAAATCGAAGTCTTTACCCTGCCCTATGTGTTCCGTGACGAAGACCATATGCATAAGGTGCTGGACGGCAAAATTGGTCAGGAGATTGGCGACAAGATCACCAGCAACCCCAACTCAAAACTGGTGTTTCTCGGCTGGATGGATGGCGGTACACGTAATCTGATCACCAAAAAACCGGTACTGAAAGCAGAAGATCTGCATGGCATGAAGATTCGCGTCCAGGGCAGCCCGGTGGCGATTGATACCCTGAAAGCGATGGGCGCCAATGCGGTGCCAATGGGGGTCAGCGAAGTATTCAGCGGCATGCAGACCGGCGTGATCGACGGCACAGAGAATAACCCGCCGACCTTTATCGCCCACAACTATCTGCCGGTGGTGAAGAACTACACCCTCAGCGGTCACTTCATTATTCCTGAGCTGTTTCTCTACTCAAAAGTGAAATGGGACAAGCTGAGTAAAGAGGATCAACAGCTGATCCTGCAACTGGCGAAAGAAGCACAGGCGGAGCAGCGCCAGCTGTGGGCCACGTACAACCAGCAGTCGATCGACAAGATGAAAGCAGGCGGAGTGCAGTTCCATCAGATCGACAAAACGGCGTATATCGAAGCCACTCAGTCAGTGCGCGACCGCTACGCGGCAAAACATCAGCAGCTGATGCAAGCCATTGCTGACGTGCAGTAAACAGGAGCGGCCGATGGCGAATAAATATCATTCCCTGATGGATGGGCTCTACCTGGCGGCAATGGTGCTCTCCGGCGCGGCGCTGCTGGTGATGACGCTGGTTGTGCCCTTTGCCATCTTTATGCGCTACGTGCTGAACGATGGCGCACCGTGGCCGGAACCGCTGGCGATTATGTGTATGGTGACGTTCACGTTTGTCGGCGCCGCCGTCAGCTATCGCGCCGGTTCCCATATCGCAGTCTCGATGCTGACCGACCGTCTGCCGCCTGCATGGCAGTCCGTTGCGGCGCGCGTGGCCGACCTGCTGATGCTGGTGATTAGCCTGTTTATTCTCTGGTACAGCAGCCAGTTGTGTCTGCAGCTCTGGGGGCAGCCAATTGCCGAGTTTCCCGCGATTACCGCCGGGCAAAGCTACTTACCGGTGCCGCTGGGTTCGGCGCTGACGCTGCTGTTTGTGCTGGAACGTCTGGCGTTTGGTTCGCAGGAACAGCGCCCGGTTGTCATGCTGGGTAATACCTGAGGAGTCGTTATGGATGCTTTTGTATTACTGATGACTTTAGCGGTGCTGCTGGCAATAGGCATGCCGGTCGCGTATGCCGTAGGACTGAGCGCGCTGGTCGGCGCATGGTGGATCGATCTGCCGCTGGAAGCGCTGATGATCCAGATGACCAGCGGCGTGAATAAGTTCTCCCTGCTGGCGATCCCGTTCTTTATCCTCGCGGGCGCGATTATGGCGGAAGGCGGTATCGCCCGGCGGCTGGTGAATTTTGCCTATGTGTTTGTTGGCTTTATTCGCGGCGGCCTGTCACTGGTCAATATCGTCGCCTCCACCTTTTTTGGCGCGATCTCCGGTTCGTCGGTGGCGGATACCGCATCGATCGGATCGGTTATGATCCCGGAGATGGATAAGAAAGGTTATCCGCGTGATTACGCCGCGGCAGTGACGGCCAGCGGCTCAGTACAGGCGATTCTGATCCCGCCCAGCCACAACTCGGTGATCTACTCGCTGGCAGCCGGTGGCACGGTGTCTATCGCAGCCCTGTTTATCGCGGGCGTGCTGCCTGGATTGTTGCTGGGGATTACGCTGATGGTAATGTGCATTACGTTTGCCCATCGCCGTAATTATCCGAAGGGGGAACGCATCCCGTTTAAACAGGCGCTGAAGCTGCTTGGCGAAGCACTGTGGGGGCTGATGACGGTGGTGATCATCCTCGGTGGGATTCTCAGCGGCATTTTCACTGCCACGGAATCGGCGGCAATTGCCTGTCTGTGGGCGTTTTTTGTCACCATGTTTATCTATCGCGACTACAAATGGCACGAGCTGCCGAAACTGATGTGCCGCACAGTGAAAACCGTCACCATTGTGATGGTGCTGATTGGTTTTGCCGCCGCGTTTGGCGCGGTGATGACCTGGATGCAGCTGCCGGATCGCATTACCACCTTTTTCACCAGCATCTCCGACAATAAGTATGTGATTCTGATGTGCATTAACATCATGTTGCTGCTGATTGGCACGCTGATGGATATGGCGCCGATTATCCTGATCCTGACGCCGGTGCTGCTGCCGGTCACCAATGCGCTGGGCATCGATCCGGTACATTTCGGCATGATCATGATGGTGAACCTCGGTATTGGCCTGATTACGCCACCGGTGGGATCGGTGCTGTTCGTCGCCAGCGCGGTCAGTAAGCAGAAGATAGAACAGGTGGTGCGCGCCATGCTGCCGTTCTATGGCGCACTGCTGCTGGTGCTGATGCTGATCACCTATGTCCCCGCGATCTCGTTATGGCTGCCGCACCTCACGGGGGTGATGGGCGGTTAACCCCGCGCCCGGCAACGCCGGGCGCACGTTAATTATCCATTTTCCTGCTAAGCCACGGCCCGCTAATCGTGTTAAGTTAATTGTTTCTCAGGATTTGGCAGGGCAGCACAGGTATGACAACGAAAAAAATCGAAACCGCGCTGATTAGCGCCGGTCGGGCAAAACGTTTTACTCAGGGTTCCGTGAACAGCGTGATCCAGCGCGCGTCGTCGCTGGTATTTGATACCGTCGCAGATAAGAAACGCGCCACCGCCGGACGTGCGCATGGCGAACTGTTCTACGGCCGCCGCGGCACCCTGACGCACTTCTCCCTGCAGGACGCGATGACGGAACTGGAAGGCGGAGCCGGATGCGTGCTCTACCCTTGTGGCGCAGCAGCCGTCGCGAATGCGATCCTTTCCTTCGTCGCTGCCGGCGATCATGTGCTGGTTACCGGCTCGGCCTATGAACCGACCCAGGACTTCTGTACGAAAATCCTCAGCAAAATGAATGTCACCACCGGCTGGTTTGATCCCTGCATTGGCGCAGGCATCGCCGATCTGGTGCAGCCCAATACCAAAGTGGTGTTCCTCGAATCCCCCGGTTCCATCACCATGGAAGTACAGGATATTCCGGCGATTGTTGCCGCGGTACGCAGCAAAGCGCCAGATGCAGTGATTATGCTGGATAACACCTGGGCCGCAGGCATTCTGTTGCGGGCGCTCGATTTCGGTGTCGATATTTCGATTCAGGCGGGCACCAAATACCTGATTGGTCATTCTGATGCGATGATCGGCACTGCCGTCGCCAATGAACGCTGCTGGGCACAGCTGCGCGAAAATTCCTATCTGATGGGGCAGACGGTGGACGCCGATACCGCCTACATGACCAGCCGTGGCCTGCGCACGCTGGCGGTGCGCCTGCGTCAGCATGAAGAGAGCAGCATCCGCATCTCGCAATGGCTGGCACAGCGCCCTGAAGTGGCGGTGGTCAACCATCCGGCGCTGCCGCAATGCAAAGGGCACGAATTCTGGAAACGCGATTTTAGCGGCAGCAGCGGTCTGTTTTCGTTTGTGCTGAAGCAAAAACTGACGCCGCAACAGCTGTCTGATTACCTTGATCATTTTGAGCATTTCAGTATGGCGTACTCCTGGGGTGGCTATGAGTCACTGATTCTTGCCAATCAGCCAGAAGAGCTGGCGGCAATCCGCCCTGTCGCCGGAGTCGATTTTAGCGGTACACTGGTGCGGGTGCATATCGGTCTGGAAAATGCCGACGATCTCATCGACGATCTGGCGGCCGGATTTGCCCGTATTGCTCAGTAATAACCACTCAGGCGCGAGTGGCACTAAAAAATGTTTAATAGAACCTCAACAACAATGCCGCTTCGCGCCATAGATCAAGATGTTGCCTGCCATTTGCAGGTACAATCTTCACCAGGGCTTAGAACCGCAGCAAACAGGACATGACATGAGTGCAATACATGAGATTGTGCAAGCGCTTTGGCATCAGGACTTTGCCGCGCTGGCCAATCCTGAAGTGGTGTGGGTGGTGTACGGGGTGATGTTCCTCACTCTGTTTCTGGAAAATGGTTTGCTGCCCGCCTCGTTTTTGCCTGGCGACAGTTTATTGCTGCTGGCAGGTGCTATGGTGGCAAAAGGGGTGATGGATTTTGTCCCGACCATGGTGATACTCACCACTGCCGCCAGCCTCGGCTGCTGGCTGAGCTATCTGCAGGGTCGCTGGCTGGGCAACACGCAACTGGTGAAAAGCTGGCTGCTGCATCTGCCTGCGCAATACCACCAGCGCGCCTGGCATATGTTTAACCGTCACGGTCTGCTTGCGTTGCTGGTCGGCCGTTTCCTCGCCTTTGTGCGTACCCTGCTGCCGACCATGGCGGGGATTTCCGGGCTGAAAAGCGGTCGCTTCCAGTTTTTTAACTGGCTGAGCGGCCTGCTGTGGGTATCGATTGTCGTGGCCTTCGGCTATGGCATCAGCCAGGTGCCGTTTATCAAACGTCATGAAGATCAGATGATGGCGATTCTGATGGTGCTACCTGTCGCACTGCTGTTTATTGGCCTGACCGGCAGCATCATGATGGTATGGAAACATAAAAAGAAGAAGGTACAGGCCTGAATCAGGTGGCGCGCATTCGCGCCACTTCTTCCCCCGGAGTCACACCAAAAAAGCGCTTAAACTCGCGTGAAAACTGTGACGCACTTTCGTAACCCACGCGCATGGCCGCCGCACTGGCTTTCAGCCCATCCTGCACCATCAGCATCCGCGCCTGATGCAGACGATAACTCTTCAGATACTGCAACGGCGAGGTGCTGGTCACCGCTTTAAAGTTGTGATGAAACGCGGAGACGCTCATATTCACTTCTGCTGCCAGTGATTCCACGCTCAGGTTATCGGTATAGTGATGTTCAATCCGGCGCAGCGCACGGGCAATCAGGCTGAACTGCGTCTGGCGGCTGACCAGCGCCAGCAGCGCACCACCGCCGGTCCCGGTCAGTACGTAGTAGAGAATTTCACGCACAATATTCGGCCCCAGCACCCGAGCCTCGCGCGGCTGAGACATCACATCCAGCAACCGCTCACAGGCGCACAACATCGCCTCACTCAGTGCCACCGAATGAATACCGCGCGTCTGCGGTACTGGCTGGAAACTGTCGTCATCGCCGATATCCATCAGTAAATCCTGCAGGATGATGGAGTCGACATCGAGTGCAATACCGGCCAGCGGCCTGTCCGGACTGGCGAAAGTTTCACACTCAAATGGCAGCGGCACCGTCAGCATCAGATAGTGATTCACGTCGTACTGAAACACCTCCGTACCGAGATACCCCACCTTTTGCCCCTGAAACAGGATCACGATACCGGGTTTATACATCACCGGCATACGGCCATAGTGGCGGTCGGCGTAAAGCAGTTTGATATCCGGCACCGACGCCAGCGACGTTTTGCCCTCGGTCATCAACCCTGTCACCTGTCGCGCCAGCCGGGCGCAGATTGCCTGACGATCCATACCTGTATCCATAATCAACCGGGAATCAACAAAGTGTGCCCTGTTGCTGTGCAATTCTCCAGCGCTGAAGAGGATCAGGCAAGATTAAAGCAGGAATGGGCATAGCCGCTGCCTTCGCTGCCCGTTAGGGTAACGATATTTCGTGGCAACCTGCGATAGCAGGCTAGACTCTAATATTAAGCCGATGCCGCAGGCATCCGTTAACTCGTGAGCAAGGAGACGTTATGGCAGAGCAACCGATTATCAAGCTGCGCGATGGCAATATGATGCCGCAACTGGGACTGGGCGTCTGGCAGGCCAATGTCGAAGAAGCACGCAGCGCAGCGCTGACCGCATTGCAGGTCGGCTATCGTTCTATCGATACCGCCGCGATCTACAAAAACGAGGAAGGAATTGGCCAGGCGCTGCAGGAAACTGACGTGCCGCGTGACGAGATTTTTGTCACCACCAAGCTGTGGAATGACGAGCAGCTGAATGCGCCAAAAGCGCTGGAAACCAGCCTGAACAAGCTGAAACTGGACAGCGTCGATCTTTATCTGCTGCACTGGCCCTGCCCGCAGCAGGATAACTATGTCAAAGCCTGGCAGTCACTGATTGCGCTGCAGCAGCAGGGGCTGACCAAAAGCATCGGCGTATGTAACTTTAACCAGCCGCATCTGAAACGACTGATCGATGAAACAGGGGTGGCGCCGGTGGTGAATCAGATCGAACTGCATCCGATGCTGCAGCAGCGCGAACTGCATGCCTGGAATGCCATGCATCAGATCCAGACTGAATCCTGGAGCCCGCTGGCGCAGGGCGGCAAAGGCGTGTTCGACCATGAAGCAGTGAAAAACCTGGCGAAGAAATATGGCAAAACCCCGGCGCAGATTGTGATTCGCTGGCATCTGGACAGCGGCCTGGTGGTGATCCCGAAATCAGTCACTCCATCGCGCATTGAAGAGAACTTTAAGGTGTTCGATTTCCGCCTGGAAAAACCGGAAATCAGCGAACTGACCAGACTGGATAAAGGTCACCGTCTGGGACCGAATCCGGACGAGTTTAACTGATCCCTTACCGGGCGGCGGAACACACCGCCGCCCGGCAGCCTCGTTTACCCCAGCCACTCCCGCCTGCACGATCAATTCTCCCCGTTCCGTTATCAGAAAGCACACAGTAAAGCGGCGAAAGCTGTAAGCAGAAAAACCGGGCGACTCGTATCTTAAACGGCACGTTTTTTTACTGTCCGTATAGTTAAAATCGGCAACGCCTTTTCGCGAGGTTTTATGTTTAAAAACACACCGGTTGCAGAAGTTCACTGGCAGAAGGCTATACAGACTCATCAACAACCTGACGCACAGACACCGCTAACCAATGCCCTGCGGCAAGTCAGCAACCCATCCAGTCCTGTAGTGCACTTGTTACAACAGCAACCTGACCAGCCCCTGCCGCTCCCCTCTTTTCACCCCACGCAAACAGACGTGATGAAAACGCATGCTGATACGTACCCTATCAGGAACGCTGTTTTGTCATCAGTATGGGATCCACGCTCTCAGCCACTGGCGGCGCCCACGCTGCTTTATGCACAGCAACGCCATGCTGTACAACCTGCCACGGTTAATCGCGAGGGGCATCTCATCCCGCCATTAGCACACCAATATGGCATTAAACGTGGTCAGTCACAGGCCCCTGGCCATAAACAGACTTACTGCCGTTCAGCTGAAATGATACAAAAACAGCAAATGACCGCCGAAAAAACCGGCAAACCCCGGTTGCCTGGGCAGTCCCCCGCCACAGGCCGCAAAAGAGCCGGCCGCCCGGCACAAACGACGACAGCAAACACCCAAAGAACCGAAGCATGGGTGCACACAACGGTCATCAATCGCGGGATAGCAGAGCAGGAGCAGGCATTCTGTTGTGCTGAGACTGCCATCATGAAGGATGTGGCGGCCACACTGAAACAGCATAAAACGCCGTTTAAAGCGATACAGCAGACAGTACCCGGAATTTTTCAGCAAATGGCTCTCATGATGCCCAGTGTGATTGAGCAGCAATTCATCACGGAAGCGGCGCAGACTCCCCTTCTCCATTTTCCTGACGGAATGCAGTACACGGCAGCTGACGTGCTAGCCACCACCATCACCCTAAAAGCGAAAGCCCGAACCGATGGGCAGGGCACTGAAGCCTCTCAGCTACAGGAAATGAGCAGACTTAACAATAAAATTAGCGAGTTGAAGAGAAAGCTGAAGGTATCCGCAGGGGAGGAACACTGGCGTCACCTGATAAGCCTTCATCGGACACAATCCCAGTATGATCAGTACCTCATCACCCTGTTTCCGCAATACCACTGCCTGAGAAGCCTGAGCCAGGCGCGTGTTCCCGCGCGGGTCAATGCGGTGATCAATTACTGCAACCAGCTTTATGCGACAGAAACAGCGGCTCAGGCTACGGCTAGGGAGGCGGCGGCAAAGACAGCGTCGGTGCGTAGTCAGCCTCCGCTTCCCTCTCAGGAGAGCAGCACGCTTAGCCAGGCATCGGCATTCACCCCTTCGCTCCCCAGCACCGGCTCGCAGAAAGCCACGGAGGCAGGGTCCCCACCTCTGCTGAGCCCGGTGCACTCGCTTTCAGAAAACCCGAGTATCTCGTCCCTGCAGTCTCCTCCCACCCTCACACAAATACAGAATGATGCTTTTCTGCCCCCGCCAGCAGTACAGGACGCAGAGGTACAAACCGATGACCTGCCAGCCGACAATGAACAGGTCAGTGATACAGAGGCGGCCGGAGTACGTCACGCTGAGGTACAAACCGACGAGACACTGTACGATGAAGAACACTCTGATGAAGAGCAGGATGATGAAGTCCAGATTATTGCCGTGCGGAGAGCGGAAAGGCAGGCCGATGTCACCGGGCAACGTCTGCTCATTAATCTCGACAGACGTACCTCTGACTCATCGCAGACTATCGCGTCATCTGTGCCGGTGAGTCCTGCCCCCTTCCTGTCTGGCAGACCACAACCGGCCGATTTTTCTGCAGATGAAAGGACATTCGGCACCGCATTGCTGATGTGGGAGAGCATGGTACAGCAGCTACAGCATTATGGTCAGGACATACTGGAAAACCGTTTCAGTGGGCTTATCAGTTACCTCTCTCTCCCACTGGAGAAATGGCTGCAACTGGCAGGCAACGATGGGCTGAGCAACCCTGGCAGGCAGATGCTGAACGTCTGGAAGAGTAAGCGGCAACAACCGGTCACCGAAGCAGAAAAAACACTCTGGCTGCAGGCATTTGATAAATATCTCGCCCGCCGCCAGCAGGGCTGGATGACAACAGATCAGCCCATGAGGCTGGAAACTGCGCCACAGGCAAATCCTGTCATAACCTTTCCCGCTCAGGAAAAGCGCGCTAGCGCGGGCCAGCAGCAGGAGATAGTCATCATTCCAGACGCCCCTAATTTGTCCTTACTGGCCAATATTATCCATGACCAAAGAGCCTGGATGGAAGTGTGTTTCGAAGCCATGCCGCCCATGATTGTTCGCAGCCATATGTACAGCCAAAAGAGGACAACACTGGTGATCGTCACTGCGGATAACCTGGTGCACAGTGTCTACTCGGCAACATCGTCTCATGCAATACCACCGGCTGAACTGCTGCATCCTCACAGCCTGTTAAGGCAATGCGTCGCCGTCGTTCGATATATCAACCAGAATCACTACTTCGCATGGCGATCGCAGGGCAGCAATGTTCAGTTTGGCCGACACCCGGAATACCCCGGACGAATTATATTTGATAGCGCCGGTTGTGAATTACGCAACACAGTAACACCCGGTTTTTGCCTGACGGAAGCTGCCGCACTGGCAGAGCCAGGCAACAGGCATATTAGTGAGCCGGCCGATATTGTAAGAATAGGCAACACGCTGCGTCGGCAGGTCAGAACGGCGATCAGCCGGCTCCCGCTCACGAACCGTGAATTGATGGCGAGTCTGGAGGACCATCTTGCGGCTCAGCAGATGGCGGCCGAAGAACACCACTAGCCGTTTTGTCAGTCATGCAGCCGGATTCGCTATCCGGCTGCATCGGGGATTACGCGGGTTGCACCAGCAGCTGCCCGGCGGAACCGCGGTCGGCCATTTCCAGTGTCTGGCTATGGTAGACAAACGGGAAGTGCTCCGAGGAAGATTGCGGGAACATCACCAGCAGCTCGATATCGCCATCAACCCAGACAGTATCTTTCCAGCCGCGATCTTCCCCCATCGGCTGCGCGCCATTGACGCTTTTCACCAGGAACATCACGCCTTCGATATGGAACGACTGCGGGACATCGGCATGAATAATCCAGCGCTCAAAGCTGCCCTGTTGCGCCTGAATATCGATGCGTGTCATATCCCAGATTGCACCATTAATGCCCGGCAGGCTGTCGCCGAGACGCAATTCGCGGGTACGGCTCGGGATGCCATCGAGGATCTGATCGGCCACCAGCCGCATCGGCAGATTATCAGTGACCAGCGGCAGCATGCCGGTTGGACGCAGCGTCAGCACCGTAGTGGACGTCAGAATCGTGGACGGCTCAAACAGACCGCGCAGGCGTTCCATAATGGTCGCCGCCACACCAGCGCTGATTGACACTTCGTTGCCCTGCGACATATCCACCAGAATTTCCCGTCGCTCGCCCGGTGCCAGCGCCAGTTGCTGTACCGCCACCGGCGCAGGCAGAAAGCCCTGATCGCTGGCAATCACCTGGAACGGACGACCGTCACTGAGCGTCAGCTGGTAGCGACGCGAGTTGGAGGCATTCAGCAGGCGCAAACGCACCCAGCCGCGCGACACTTCGACGAACGGACTCTGCACGCCATTCACCAGCAGGGTATCACCGACAAAACCACCGCTGCCGGGCGGGTCATAGGCTGGCGCGCCAAAGTTATCCAGCCGTTTATCCTGAATAATCACAGGAAAATCATCGACGCCATAATGATTGGGGATCGGCAGGGACTTACTGATGCTGTCTTCCACCAGCCACATTCCCGCCAGGCCGTTATACACATGCGGCGCCATGCGGTTAGGCGTATTGGCGTGATACCAGCAGGTGGCAGCAGCCTGACGAATCGGCACCACCGGCGCCCAGTCGGTGCCTGGCGACATCATCCGCGATGCGCCGCCCATCAACGGGCCGGGCACCTGCAATCCTGCCACCGTCATGGCGACCGGTTCATTGAGGCGGTTACTGTAGATCAGTTTGACATCATCGCCGCTCCAGACACGGATCGTCGGCCCGAGATAGATACCATTGACGCCCCAGACAGGCGCTTTATTGCTGGTGTCGCCACTGAATGACCAGTGACTGCGTTGCAGAGTAAGAAACAGCGGTTGACCACGACGAGATTCAAGCAAGGGTGGAACCGGTAACGGCGTGCCGTTAGCCGCCGCACGTGCCCGGCCGGGCACTGCGCCCGCACACAGGGCGACGCCCGATGCCTGAATAAATTGACGTCGACTGATGGACATACAAACTCCGTACCCGTAAATGCGGCCAGAGGAAATATGCCGCTTACTATTTTTTATAATTGAGAGGTCTTTATTTTAGCACGGGCTGCCCAGGGTCCGCCCGTCATTGCTGATACCGCCACGTCATACGGACTGGCGGGTTTACACGCGGTTACTGGCTTCGCGCTCAGCAACTTCCGCATTCAGCTGTTCAAGTTTGGCCGCCATCAGCTCACGACAGTGGGTTGCCAGCTTGCGCACCGACTGCTCTTCGAACTGTTTCACATCGACGGGCGGCAGCATTTCGACAATCACCAGACCGTTTTTCCAGCGATTCAGCTTAATCTTGTTGTGAGTGTTGGACACCACTACCGGGATAATCGGCACACCTGCCGTCATTGCGGCATGGAACGCGCCGGTTTTAAACGGCAGCAGGCCACGGCCGCGGCTGCGGGTGCCTTCAGGGAACATCCAGAAAGAGATTTTTTTCTTCTCAAACTGCTCCACCAGCTGACCAATTGTGCCGTGCGCTTTGGCACGGTTTTCACGGTCAATCAGCAGGTTACCCGTCAGCCAGTAGAGCTGACCAAAAAACGGGATCCACAGCAGGCTTTTCTTACCTACCGTCACCGTGGTGGGCTGCACAATATTGGCAGCGGTGATCATATCGTAGTTGTTCTGGTGGTTAGCGATATAAATCGCATTGCCATAGCTTTCCGCATCAGCCGGTTTGCGCAGTTCCACTTTCAGGCCAAACACCGGCGAAAGACGACCAAACATACGGCCAAAGGTGGAGACATGTCGGGGATTTCGCGGGGAAAACAGACAGTAAATGCTGCCAAACACGCAAACCAGAACCGAATAAATGATGACAATAATCGTACGTAAAAGTAAAAGCATCACGACCTCATTTTCTGCCGGGTGACGCGGTGGTTACGCCACCGTCATTCACCCGGTTATTTGTTGTTATTCTTCGCTGTCGCCCACGGCTGGACGCGCTGGTGCATCAATATCCACCCGATCAATGCGCTGCAGGCCGCGCGGCAGCAGGGTGCCACGACGTCCACGCTCAGCACGGAATCTCTGCAGTTCTTCCGCACGCAGCGTCAGCTTGCGTTTGCCGACATGCAGGGTAATCGCACTGTTCGGTGGCAGCAGCAGCAGCCAGGCCAGTTTGTCTTCACCCGATGCCGCCTGCGCCGCCGGAATGGAGATAATCTTGTTGCCTTTGCCTTTCGACAGCTGCGGCAGATCGCCGACCGGGAACATCAGCATCCGGCCTGCACTGGTGATCGCCAGCAGCATATCGTCATCGTGCTGAATCGCCGCTGGCGTCATCACTTTGGCGTTTTCCGGCAGCGACAGCAGCGCTTTACCGGCACGGTTGCGGGAAATCAGGTCGTTAAAGGTACAGACAAAACCGTAACCGGCGTCAGACGCCATCAGCAGTCTCTGCTCTTCCGCTTCCATCAGCACCTGCTCGAAGGCAGCGCCCGGCGGCGGCGTCAGTTTACCGGTCAGCGGTTCGCCCTGACCACGCGCCGATGGCAGCGTGCTGGGGTCAACCGCATAGCTGCGGCCAGTGGAGTCAATAAACACCACCGGCTGGTTGCTCTTACCGCGCGCGGCGGCCAGATAACTGTCACCGGCTTTGTAGCTGAGCCCCGTCGGATCGATATCATGGCCTTTGGCACTGCGCACCCAGCCAGACTGCGACAGCACGATGGTCACCGGTTCGGATGGCACCAGCTCATTCTCGCTGATCGCTTTCGCTTCTTCGCGCTCACGCAGCGGTGAACGACGATCGTCACCATAGGCGTCACTGTCTGCCTGCAGCTCTTTTTTCAGCAGGTTATTCATTTTGCGTTCGGACGCCAGAATACCCTGCAGATGGTCGCGCTCTTTCGCCAGCTCATCCTGCTCACCGCGGATCTTCATCTCTTCCAGTTTGGCGAGATGACGCAGTTTTAATTCCAGAATCGCTTCCGCCTGGGTTTCGCTGATGTCAAAACGCGCCATCAGCACCAGCTTCGGCTCGTCCTCAGTACGGATGATATGGATCACTTCATCAATATTGAGGAACGCCACCAGCAAACCTTCGAGGATATGCAGGCGTTTCAGCACTTTTTCCAGCCGGTAATTGAGACGGCGACGCACCGTATCACGGCGGAAGACCAGCCACTCGCTGAGGATCTCCAGCAGGTTTTTCACCGCCGGACGATTATCGAGGCCGATCATATTCAGGTTAACGCGGTAGCTTTTTTCCAGATCGGTGGTGGCGAACAGGTGATTCATCACCTGCTCCATATCCACACGATTAGAACGCGGCACAATCACCAGACGCGTCGGGTTCTCGTGATCGGATTCATCACGCAGATCTTCCACCATCGGCAATTTTTTATTGCGCATCTGTGCAGCAATCTGTTCCAGCACGCGTGCGCCAGACACCTGGTGCGGCAGCGCGGTAATCACTACGTCGCCGTCCTCTTTCTTCCACACCGCGCGCATACGCACTGAGCCGCGACCGTTCTGATACAGCTTACGAATTTCATCGCGTGGCGTAATGATTTCGGCTTCGGTCGGGAAGTCCGGCCCCTGCACGATATCCAGCAGTTGCTCAAGCGAGGTTTTCGGATTGTCGATCAGCGTGATCGCCGCCTGCGCCACTTCACGCAGGTTGTGCGGCGGAATGTCCGTCGCCATACCCACGGCGATACCGGTGGTGCCGTTCAGCAGGATATTGGGCAGACGCGCAGGCAGCATTTTCGGCTCCTGCATGGTGCCGTCAAAGTTCGGCACATAGTCGACCGTCCCCTGCCCCAGCTCACCCAGCAGCACTTCGGCATATTTCGACAGACGCGATTCAGTGTAACGCATCGCTGCGAAGGATTTCGGATCGTCCGGCGCACCCCAGTTCCCCTGGCCATCGACCAGCGGGTAACGGTAGGAGAACGGCTGTGCCATCAGCACCATCGCTTCATAGCAGGCGCTGTCGCCGTGCGGATGGTATTTACCCAGCACGTCACCGACGGTACGTGCGGATTTTTTGAATTTCGCGCTGGCGTTCAGACCCAGCTCTGACATGGCATAGACAATTCGGCGCTGAACCGGCTTCAGTCCATCGCCAATATAGGGAAGCGCCCTGTCCATGATGACGTACATGGAGTAGTTGAGGTACGCATTTTCCGTAAACTTATGCAGGGCAAGACGCTCTGCACCATCCTGCGTCAAGTCACTCATTAATCTCAATTCCTCACATCGCGACGTGATAAACCGCTAATCGGGCACGCCACACAAAGTTTGACGAGGATAGTACCTTATCTGACGAGGTTCTGTCACAGGGAACCGCGCGTTCAGTAATCAGGCGATCAATTCCTGCAAAAAGGTCGCCAGCGCCCTACGCGGGTTTTCTTCGTCGGACACGATCATCTCAATCCCCCACTGCCCCAGCACCTCTTTCGCCACCGGGTTATAGCGGTTGGTAAACAGATAGGATTTCGGTCGTGCCGACGCCAGCCCGGTGCGCCCCCACATTTTGGTCAGGCGGTAAAACAGCAGGCGAATATTGAAATCACTGATGCTGTAGCCGACAAACAACACTGAGTTACCAATCACATCATGGGTCAGTTTCAGGTCCAGCGGGCTGTCGAAATTCAGCCGTTCAAAATAGCTGCTTTCATCCAGCACCAGCGAGGTATCATCGTCAAAATCGCCATGAAGTTTAATAATATGGCGTTCACTTTCGGTGAGTGACACCAGATGAGCAGCACTGGACACTTTGCGGTAAGGCACATGGTGTGCCTCATGCGCCAGCTCCAGCCAGCGGTCATAATTGGTGGTATAGATGCGGGAGAAGTTGCCCTGGGTGATCAGGGTATGGATTTCGGAACTGCGCACATCGATGTCCGGACGATGCCATTCGCGATCCATCCAGCTGCGCAGCGGCCCGAGCGAACCGGTGCGCTTTTTATAATATTCCGCCAGCGCCAGGTGGGTGCCATAAGAATTGAACTCGTCAGGGTCGTAACCCAGTTCATGCGCCAGATGAGAAATCAGCTCGTGCCATTCCGGCAGGCCAAGATTGCGGGAAATGCCAGCACCGGCAAACAAAATCAGCTTACCGGCATCGTAAGCGCGCTTCAGTTCGGGTTTCATGCTCTCTCCAGTAAACAACCTGCTGTAATGTTTTATTTATCACCGCAGGATAAACCCGATATGACGGAGAGGACAGGATAAATCGTGTTCAGCTGGCGACGGCAGTGCGCTCACGCGCCTTCAGCTGTAACAGCGCCTGACGGGCAAGACGGGCGAAATAGTGCGCTGCCGGGGCGATCAGCGCTTCATCGGGGCTGAACGCGGCATGATGCAGACCATACTCGCTGGCGCTGCCAATCGATACAAACGCGCCGGGCAGTTGCTGCAGATAAATCGCGAAATCTTCGCCGCCCAGATGCAGGTCAGCGGTTTGTACCTGATAGCCACTTTGCTGCGCCACATCGGCGCTGAAGCTGGCCCAGTAGTCATCGTTAATCAGCACTGGCGGACCAGCATACCAGCTCAGTGTGGCGCGCACACCCAGCCCCTGCGCCACGCTTTCCACCACCTGACGCACTCGTGCTTCCAGTTGTTCGCGCACCTGCATATCGTGGGTGCGCGCGGTGCCGCCAAACTCGGCGACCGCCGGTAACACATTCCAGGTTTTCCCGGCATCGATACGGGTAATGCTTAACACCAGGCTGTCGAGAGTATTAAAGCTGCGGCTGGTCAGCGCCTGCAACGCCTGAATAATCTGGCTGGCCACCAGAATGGCGTCGGTGCCCTGTTCCGGGTGTGCCGCGTGCGCCCCCTTGCCCTCGACCCGAATCACAAAGCGATCGGCATTGGCATAGAATGCGCCGGGGCGGGTGGCGAAGACGCCCGTTGGCAGGCCAGGTTCATTATGCATACCAAAAATCGCCTGCACGTCCTGCAGCGCGCCGGCCTTAATCAGCTGACGCGCGCCGGTACAGTTCTCTTCGCCAGGCTGGAACAGCAGCCTGACCCGGCCAGGCAGGGTCGCTTCCTGTGCTTTCAGCAGCCGCGCCGCGCCCAGCATCACACTGGTATGAATATCATGACCGCAGGCGTGCATCACGCCCGCATGGCGGGAACGCCATGGCAACCCGGTGGCTTCATGGATCGGCAACGCATCAATATCAGCGCGCAGCGCAATCAGGTTGTCGCCACGGCCAATTTCCGCGATCACCCCGGTCTCGATGGCGTAATGCGGCCGATGGATACCCGCCGCATCAAGCCAGCCGCGAATACGTTCACTGGTGGCCTGTTCCTTATTCGACAGTTCGGGATACTGATGCAGCTCGCGCCGCCAAGCGATCAGTTGGGCTTCCAGGCTTTCGCTCATGATACGTCTCCTGCGTGAATCAGGCGGTCTCGAAGTGATGAGTCGCCAGTAGCTCAAGGGATCTCAGTCGCTGCTCAGCGGCAACCAGCGGGGTATCGACAACAAACTCTTCAATACCAAACTCGTGCTGCAATGCGTCCAGCCGTGCATGCACCTGCGCCGCCGTGCCTTTCAGCAGTGACGGGACACGCGGTTCAATCACATAATCGGTATAACCGCCCTGCCGCACATAACGTTCAGCCTGCTCCAGCGTGGCGACATTGACGCCCTGACCACCGGCTACCCGCACATGGTAGTGACGCAAATCGCTGACCAGCCGATCGGCCTGCGCCGCTGATTCCGCGACCACCACCTGCACCGCCACCAGCGCACGTTGTCCGCCGCTCGCAGCGTGATAGGTCTTCAGTACCTGTTCCAGCAGGGTATGATCGCCGTTGATATGCGCGGCAAATACAAACTGCCAGCCAAGGCTGGCAGCCAGTCTGGCGCTCTCTTCGCTGGCGCCAAGCAGGAAACGGTTCGCAGGACGTGCCGGTAACGGTGTGGCGAATAGTGATTCACCGTCCACCACCGCGCCATTAGCGGGCTGCAGCCAGCCATCAAGCAGCGCCAGCTGTTCGGCAAAAGAACCTTTCTCGTCCTGATGTAATCCCTGCTGCAGAGCACGAGTGGAGAGCGGCAGGCCACCCGGCGCTTTGCCGATGCCGAGATCAATACGGCCCGGTGCCAGTGCTGCCAGCAGGTTAAAGTTCTCCGCTACTTTATACGGGCTGTAGTGCTGCAGCATCACACCGCCAGAACCCACGCGGATATGGCGTGTCTGCGCAATAATCCAGGCAATCAGCACTTCCGGAGACGGACTCGCCAGTTGCGCGGTGTTGTGGTGTTCCGCCAGCCAGAAACGGTGATACCCCCACTTCTCGGCCTGCTGCGCCAGAAACAGGGTGCGATGCAGCGCCTCAAACGCGCTTTCACCGTCAGCAAGCGGGGATTTATCCAGCAAACTCAGTCGATATGACATCAGCCAATTCCTTGTTAATGCACCAATGGCATTAATAGTGGGACGGCGTGCTTATTTGGTAAAACAACAAATCTGCGCAAGTGAAGCTAAAAAATGGCATAAGCCGTATTTGTTTTTTTCGCAAAAGCTTAGTGCAAATCCTTGGTTCACCTCACTCGTCTGCCCACTGATGATGACCTTTCGCCTTTACACCTCTGAGGATCAGCATGTCGGAAATGTCCACTGAACAACTGGTACGCTGGCGGCGCGAGCTGCATCAGTATCCGGAACTGTCGAATCAGGAATTCGCTACCACACAACGTATTACGGGCTGGTTGCAACAGGCGGGCATTCGCCTGCTGCCGTTAGGGCTGAAAACCGGCGTGGTAGCAGAAATCGGTCACGGCGAGCCGCTGATTGCGCTGCGTGCCGATATCGATGCCCTGCCGATTGAGGAAGAGACAGCGCATCCGTGGAAATCGCAACACCGCGGCGTAATGCATGCCTGCGGTCACGACGTGCATACGTCGGTGATGCTGGGGGTCGCGCATCGCCTGCAACAACAGGAAAAATCGCTGCCAGGACGGGTACGCATTCTGTTTCAGCCCGCTGAAGAGACGTTCAAGGGCGCACAACAGCTGATTGCCGCCGGCGCATTAAAAGGCGTGCAGGCGATTTTTGGCATGCATAACGCGCCGGATCTGCCACTCGGCACGCTAAAAACCAAAGGCGGCGCGCTGTATGCCAATGTCGATCGCTTCGTCATCCGCCTGCACGGTAAAGGGGCGCATGCCGCGCGGCCGCATGAAGGTATCGACAGCATTGTGCTTGGCAGCCAAATCGTCACCGCGCTGCAGGCGTTGCCGAGCCGCGTATTCAGTTCACTGGAATCGGTAGTGGTCAGCGTCACACGTTTCACTGCCGGTAATACCTGGAATGTGCTGCCACAGACGGTAGAGCTGGAAGGCACCGTGCGCACCCACAACAACGCCATTCGCGAGCAGATCCCGCAGCGCATCGACGCCATTATTCAGGGCATCGCCGCCGGGTTTGGTGCTCAGGCGCAGCTTGACTGGCAGCCGGGTCCACCCGCGCTGGTCAATACCCCCGGCTGGGCCGATTTCGCGCTGCAGCTGGCGCAGGAGTCCGGTTACCGCACTGAAGTCGCAACGCCACAAATGGGCGGTGAGGATTTCGCCTTCTATCTGCACCATGTGCCAGGGGCGTTCGTTTCGATTGGCAGCGCCAGCGAATTTGGCCTGCACCATCCCGCATTCGACCCGGCCGAAGCCCTGATTGGCCCGGCCGTGGACTACTTTACGGCGCTGGCGCCACGTGCCCTGCTGGCCGTAACACAAACCGAGAGTCTGGCATCCTGATGAGTAAAACAAGGAGAGAATCCGTGGCAATCCCTGAACCCGCCCTCGATCATGTGGTGATCAATGTCGGTGAACAGCTGGACAGCGCCAGTGCACTGTATCGTCGGCTCGGTTTTCAGGTCAGTCCGCGCGGCCACCATACGCTGGGCTCCAGCAATCACCTGGCGATATTTCAGCACAACTATCTGGAACTGCTCGGCTTCGAGGCCGGACGCGCGCAGCTGCGTCCGGAGGTGTGGCAGTCACCGCCAGGTCTCAGCGGCCTGGTGTGGAAAACCCGTGATGCCGATGAGGTCTTCCGGCACCTGCAGCAGCAGGATCTGGATGGCGATGCCCCGGCTTCTTTCTCGCGCCCCGTCACGCTGCCGGATGGCAAGGAAGAACAAGCCAGCTTCCGCACCGTGCGCCTGCGTCCGTCACGGGTGGCCAATGGCCGCAGCTTTTTCTGTCAGCATCTGACGCCGCACGCAGTCTGGCAAGACGCGTGGCAGCAGCACCCCAACGGGGTACGCGATATCACTGAATTCGTTATCGTGGCGCAGGACCCAGCGGCAGCAACACGCGTCTACAGCCAGCTGTTTGGCAGCGAACGGATTCTGGCGCGCGATGATGGCGCATTTCTGTTGCAGGCGGGTGTGGCGACCGTGCGTTTTGCTTCCGCCGCCTGGGCTGAGCAGCGTTATGGCGCACTGCCGGAGGATTACCAGGGCGAGCCGCGCATGGTGGCGCTGGGACTGCAGACCGATGATCTGAGTAAAACCCGCGCCAGCCTGTTAAGCGGCGATGTGCCGTTTCGTGAAGAAGCCGACGCGCTGGTGGTGGACGCCAGCCACGGTTTTCATCTGGCGCTGCGTTTTCATCACTGAATCCGTGCCCCGGCAGGGGCACGGTAACGTTTAATGGCTGGCCGCCAGCCACTGATCGACGTACAGTTTCCAGCTGATATCATCACGCGGCAACATATACGCTTTTTCACCGTACTGCATTGGCTGCTCGGGATTCACCACGCACAGCTGCGGGTAGCGTTTCTGCTGATACAGCGCTTCCGACGCATCAGTTATCATCACGTCCGCTTTGTTATCCACCAGCTGCTGGAAGATAGTGACGTTATCGTGGAACAGTGTCAGGTTGCCCTGTGGCAAGTGACTGCGCACTCGCGCTTCCTGCCACCGCCATTAATGCCAATGCCCATACGATTTTCATTATTACACTTCTCATTTTTTATCCGGGCGTCAACCTTACCCTGGCACCATCGATTATTGCGTCCCAGGCAAGAGTGTTGTGATCCACAACACATTTTTCCCGCAGCGTTGCACGCGTACACTGACGCCATTGCATAAACAGGAGAATCCGGGCAGATGAGCAAGATTTTTATTATTGATGCGGGCAAAGTGTTTGCCCATTCCAAAGGTGAACTGAATCATACCCTGACTGATGTCGCCGCCACTTTCCTGCGGGATAACGGTCACCAGGTAGAGATTACCCGCGTGGATGAAGGCTACGACGTGGCGCAGGAGATTGAAAAATACCTGGCCGCTGACAGCATCATCTATCAGATGCCTGGCTGGTGGATGGGCGAACCGTGGATTCTGAAAAAGTATATCGATGAAGTGTTTACCGAAGGCCACGGTAAGCTGTATGCCAGCGATGGCCGCACCCGCGCAGACGCGGCGAAGAAATACGGTTCCGGCGGTCTGATTCAGGGTAAAACCTATATGCTGTCACTGACCTGGAATGCGCCGCTGGAAGCCTTTACCGATCCTGAGCAGTTCTTTGAAGGCGTCGGCGTTGATGGTGTCTATCTGCACTTCCATAAAGCGAACCAGTTCCTGGGAATGACAGGCCTGCCGACCTTTATCTGTAATGATGTGATTAAACAGCCGGATGTACCGCGTGATATTGCGCGCTATCGTGAACATCTGGCGCAGGTGTTTGCGTAAAAGTGTTGTGCGCCGTTCGCCTTATGGACGGCGCGATTTTCGCCTCTACAGCAATGGTTTACTGGCAATCTGCTCACTAAGAAAATCCAGGAAACAGGTAATCCCCGCGGCCAGCGTCGTGTTGCGATAGTACACTGCGTTAATCTCATGACTCATTTCGCGAGTTTCCTGCTCCAGTACCGGCACCAGACGCCCGGCAGCCACATCATCACGCCCCAGAAATCCTGAAATGCGCCCGATCCCCTGACCGCAGATTGCCAGCTGACGAATGATCTCGCCGTTAGAGGTCGCCACATCGGGCTTAATCAGCAGAAATTCCCCCTCACTGTCCCATAACGGCCAGCGGTTATGTTTTTCCGGATAACTGAAGCCGATCAGCCGATGGTTCGCCAGATCCGCCACACTGGCAGGATGACCATATTTCGCCAGATAGTCCGGGCTGGCCATCAGCCGCAGCTTACTTTTACCCAGCAGCCGTGCATGAATAGTCGAATCGCGCAAATCGCCGACCCGGATAGCGACATCGGTCTGCTGCTCCAGCAGGTCAATCAGCACTTCGTCGGTATTCAGTTCCAGCTGGATCTGCGGGTAGCGAGCACTGAACTCCGCCACCAGCGGAACAATCACATGCAGCATAAAGGGCGTGGCGGAATTGACCCGCAGACGGCCCGCAGGCGTTTCGCGGCGTAACGCGATCTGTTCCTCTGCGGCTTCCACAGAAGCCAGGATCTGACGTGCATGATCAAGGAAGATCTGCCCTTCCTCGGTCAGCGCCAGCCGCCGCGTGGTGCGGTGCAGTAAGGTGGTTTGCAGCTTCTGTTCCAGGCGGCTTAAGGCACGGCTGATCCCCGAGCTGGTCTGGCTCAGTTGATCGGCTGCGGCGGTAATCGACCCCGTGTCGACCACAGCCACCCAGGCGCGGAGTTCTTCAAGGGTGATTTTCACAGGCAGTCCTGATGACAGGAAACAGGAAGGGCGACGTGGCGCCGCCCTGAAGTGGTTAAATTATGGAGTTAATGAAAGGCTTATACAAGCCTGCTGTTCAGCGGGCGGGCGACGCTTTTGCCTGTGCAAATACTGCCGACAGATCAAGCCGCTGCCAGAAAGCCTGATCCGTCGACACGCCGGACAGCGCATAGCCTGCCGGTAATGCACTCTTCACCATCAATGCGCGACGCTGCGCGGCAGAAAGCTGTGGCAGCGCCGTTTCCAGCAGCACTTCCGCGCCTTCCGGCACCACCACTTTCGCCGCGGCACCTTTCTGCTGCGGCAGGTGATAGGTCATGGTAAAGCGATAGAAATCCTTCATCGCCGGATCGCGGTACGGATCGTCTTTACCCGCCGTTCTGGCGCATTCGGCCAGCGATACGCCACACTCTTTTTCCAGTGCGCTGCGCAGCTGATCGCGCGCTTCACTGAACAGTGCGCGGTAGCGGCTGTCATTAAGATCGTGCGCCACATTACGCTGGGCGATCATCCGCGATCCCATCACGTCCAGCGGATAATGCACCCCCAGCACAATACGTGAATAGCCATAACGCGCACCGCGCGCCACCAGCGCATCAAAGCGCTCCGGGATCATCTCCGCCAGCAGCAGAGCATCGGTATATCCGGTGTTGGTATGACCGCTCGGGAACGATCCACCCCCAGCAGTGTACGGCTTGTTGTCTTTGACAATCACATCATCCGGCACCAGATGAATACTGTTCCCCTGCACCAGGAAAGGACGCGGATAGTTAAAGTGCTTTTTCGCCGCGCTGGTGCTGATTTCACTGGCTTTGATCAGCGCCGCCGCTTTACCCAGTTCACCTTTGTCATAGGCAGTAATAAATGCCTGCCCCAGACGTGGCCCCAGCGCATCAGCCAGGAAATAGAGATAAGAAATCCCTTCCGCATCCGCCAGCGCCTGATGACGTGCTCCCGCCGTGGCATCACGGTTAATCGCCGTCACGGTGTCGCGACTGGCCTGCAGAATGTTGTCCGGCAGTGAACTGAACGCGGACAACAGCGCAATACCCGCCTGCTGGTTCGCCTTGCTCTGGAAGTCATAACCGCTGGCCTGCAGCCAGGCGCGGTCGGCCTGCGTATCACTCTGCTTCGCCTTTTCCAGCTGGTCGCGTGTCAGCGTCTCTGCTCCGCCTTTTAACGCGTTCAGCTGCGCCTGTAGCGCCTGCGTATGCAGCGCATTGAATGGCTGACTGGCTGATGCCGGTGACGTGTTGTTCGCCAGCGCGCCAGCCTGTGACAGAGAGAGGGATTGTGCCTGTACCTGTTGCGCGAGCAGCAGTGCCGCCGCCACGACCGTGAAGCGAATGTTCATCTTTTTATCCTTTATAATAAAACGATTACCTTGCCTGTCTGCGAATCTGGCAGCGCAGGATGACAGTTTTATTGCAATGTAATGTTTTGATACGGCTTTGCTCAGACTGTGCAAGTTTCTACGCTTCAGCCGGAATGAAACCGGTTATTAAGATGGGAATGTCGGGTTACTGGCGGCGTGCGGCTTCCAGCCTGTCAAAACAACAAACCCGCCGGAGGGCGGGTTTGCGGGAAAGCGGAAGAAGGAAAATTAAACCTCAATCTCCGCCGTATCACCTTTCTCCTGCAGCCAGTTGCGGCGATCTTCCGAGCGCTTCTTCGCCAGCAGCATATCCATCACCGCCAGCGTCTGATTCACATCGTCATCATCGATGGTCAGCTGCACCAGACGGCGGGTATTCGGATCAAGGGTGGTTTCGCGCAGCTGCATCGGGTTCATCTCACCCAGACCTTTAAAGCGCTGCACGCCCGGTTTGCCTTTCTTGCGTTTCAGCTGCTCAAGGATGCCCGCTTTTTCCTCTTCATCGAGGGCGTAATACACCTCTTTGCCGAGGTCGATACGGTACAGCGGCGGCATCGCCACATAGACGTGGCCGCCTTTCACCAGTGAACGGAAGTGACGCACAAACAGCGCACACAACAGCGTGGCGATATGCAGACCATCGGAGTCCGCATCCGCGAGGATACAAACTTTGCCATAACGCAGCTGGCTCAGATCCTCGCTGTCAGGATCGATGCCGATCGCCACGGAAATATCATGCACTTCCTGCGACGCCAGCACTTCATCGGACGAGACTTCCCAGGTATTCAGGATCTTGCCTTTCAGCGGCATGATCGCCTGATATTCACGATCGCGCGCCTGTTTTGCCGATCCACCTGCGGAGTCACCTTCCACCAGGAACAGTTCGGTACGGCTGAGATCCTGTGCAGTACAATCCGCCAGTTTCCCCGGCAGTGCCGGACCGCTGGTCAGTTTCTTACGCACCACTTTTTTCGCCGCACGCATCCGACGCTGGGCGCTGGAAATGGCCAGTTCCGCCAGTTGTTCAGCAATCTGGATATTCTGGTTCAGCCACAGGCTGAAGGCATCTTTCACCACGCCAGAGACAAACGCCGCGCACTGACGTGACGACAGGCGCTCTTTGGTCTGACCGGCAAACTGCGGATCCTGCATTTTTACTGACAGCACATAGGCGCAGCGATCCCAGATATCTTCCGCCGACAGTTTGACGCCGCGCGGCAGAATATTGCGGTATTCGCAGAATTCGCGCATCGCATCGAGCAGTCCCTGACGCAGACCGTTGACATGCGTACCGCCCTGCATGGTCGGGATCAGGTTGACGTAGCTTTCCGTCAGCAGCTCACCGCCTTCCGGCAGCCACAGCAGCGCCCAGTCCACCGCTTCAGTATCACCGGAATACGAACCGATAAACGGTTTTTCCGGCAGGGTGATCAGACCGTTCACCGCTGCGGCCAGATAGTCATTCAGACCATCTTCATACAGCCAGCGCTGCTCAGTATTGTTGACGTGATCTTTAAAGACGATTTCCACGCCCGGGCACAGAACTGCCTTGGCTTTCAGCACATGGGTCAGACGTGACACCGAGAAACGCGGGCTGTCGAAGAACGATTCATCCGGCCAGAAATGTACACGAGTACCGGTATTACGTTTACCGACCGTGCCGGTCACCGTCAGATCCTGGACTTTGTCGCCGTTTTCAAAGGCGATGTCATACACTTCGCCATTACGGCGCACGGTGACTTCCACACGCTTCGACAGCGCATTCACCACCGAGATCCCCACGCCGTGCAGACCGCCGGAGAACTGGTAGTTTTTGTTGGAGAATTTGCCACCGGCATGCAGACGACAGAGGATCAGCTCAACCGCCGGAACCCCCTCTTCCGGGTGGATATCCACCGGCATACCGCGGCCATCGTCGATGACTTCCAGCGACTGATCGGCGTGCAGAATCACTTCCACCCGCTTCGCATGGCCGGCTAACGCCTCATCGACGCTGTTATCTATTACTTCCTGGCCCAAATGGTTTGGGCGCGCAGTATCGGTGTACATCCCCGGACGACGACGAACGGGTTCAAGACCGCTGAGTACCTCAATGGCATCAGCGTTGTAGCTGGATTGAGTCATCGTATAAATCTGATTGGTGGCTGAAAACGGTTAGCCATGCTTCCGCAGTGCGCTTCAGGCCGGATGATTCAGGCCAATAAAGTCGAGGATCTGCGGAAAATGACGTTCGAATCCGATAAAGGCATGGTTTCCGCCCTCTTCCACCGTCTGGCGGCAGGCACTGTAGTAGCTCAGCGCCTGACGGTAATCGAGGACTTCATCGCCCGTCTGTTGCAGTAACCAGATCAAATCCGGCGACTCCAGCGGGTCAACCTGCATGACTTTCAGATCGTGAATGTGGCAAGACTCTAACACATATTGCTGACCGGTGTATGGGTTCTCGTTCGCGCCCAGGTAGTTAACCAGCAGCTCAAATGGCCGTACCGCCGGATTGACCACTACCGCCGGCAGCAGAAAACATTGCGACAGCCAGGTGGCGTAGTAGCCGCCTAATGACGAGCCCACCACGCCCAGCGGCTCACCTGCGCGCGCCATCACCAGGTTTTCCAGCAGCGTGGCCGCCTGGTCGGGGAAGGCAGGCAGCTGCGGCACCAGCATCTCAATCTCTGGCGCGTGTTGCGCCAGCCACGCACCTAGCTGCGTCGCTTTGGCGGATTGCGGTGAACTGTTAAAACCGTGCAGGTAGAGTAATGTCGCCATGGCTCAGTAACCGTCGGAATCGAGGTCAGGACGAAACGCCTGCGTTTGCAGACGCTGAACATCCGTTTCCACCCGGCCATCGCTGTGCAGTTCCAGCCAGCGCCAGCCCGGCGCGACAGAATCGATGGTAAAATTGGTGCAGTGCGGTTTGAACTGCACGCAGGTGGACGGGGATGCCAGCACCCGCCGTCCGTTCCACTGCAGATCCAGTTCCTGATGGATATGGCCGCAGATCAGGGTGCGCGCCAGTGGGTAATTTTGCAGAACAGCATCCAGCATATGGGGATTGCGCAGGCTGTGCTGGTCGAGCCAGGTACAACCCGAAGGCAGCGGATGGTGATGCAGCAGAACCAGAGTATGACGTTGCGGATACAGCGCCAGCGTCTTCTCCAGCCATTCGATCTGATATTCGCTGAGCATGCCGTGCGGCACACCAAACACCTGACTATCCAGCAACACCACCTGCCACTGTTCGCCTAACAGCACATGTTTGGCATCGGCGATTTCTGCCTCGCACAAGGTCGTAAACATGGATGGCTGGAAATCATGGTTGCCCGGTAGCCAGGCACACGGAACAGGCAGACGCGTAATACCCTCAGCGAAATTCTGATAGGCTTCAACTGTATGATCCTGCGCCAGATCGCCCGTTGCGACGATCAAATCGATGTCACGCCCCTGCGCCTCAATCGCGTTCAGTACGGCATCAAAACTGGCCCAGGTATTCACACCCAACAGCGTTTCATTTTTACCTGCGAAAAGGTGGGTATCCGTTATCTGTAAAATCCTGATTTTGTCCCCACGCAACACAGGAAGTTTTAGCAGGCTATCCAAAGAGTATCCTTAGTCTCCACGCCATCTCAGCGTCTTTTATCGCACGGTTAACAGGCCGGCACCGCCATTGCGCCATGCGCTAAACAGTAGCGCAACCAGTCAGCAAGGAACTGGTTAATCTGATGCTTTTCATCACGCTGATGCAACTTTTTGTTCGGATAATCATAGCGTGCTTTAAAACGAAAGATCTGCTGCGTCGAACACACTTCCGCAACCATTGCATCGTGGTAGAGTCTGACAGACATCGCTGGCAGGCTCCAGTAACTTACCGCCGGTGCGGTTTGTTTTATCTCCACCAGCGTGGTGTAACGGGTCGACTCCAGAATAGTAATGCGGTAACTGGCGCTGTTGACCTGATATGTCACCGCTTCCCCCGCTTCATCATTGCGCGGCAGCAGGCGGCGCAGCTGGGCGAAGTTGGTTTCGCACAGGCGCATCATCTCGGGAAAGTCAGGGGTGTAGCGCTTGCTCATTTCGCATTCCACTCTTCGCGTAGTCTCTCATGGTGCAGCTCCAGCCATTGCAGGGCGATGACAGAAGCCGCGTTATCTATTTTCCCCTCTTCCACCCACTGGTAAGCCTGCTGACGGCTGACCACATGCACGAGAATATCCTCATTCTCTTCCTCCAGCCCGTGGTTTCCGTGCGCCACGCTGGCATCCACTTCCCCCACCACAATCGACAGACGTTCACTGGTGCCGCCAGGGCTGGCAAGGTAGTTGATCACCGGTTTGATACGGCCGACGTCAACGCCCGCTTCTTCCTTCGCTTCACGCCGCGCGACATCTTCGACACTTTCGCCCGCTTCAATAATACCGGCCACCATTTCCAGCAACCAGGGCGTCTCGCTGGTATCAAACGAAGCGATACGAATCTGCTCAATCAACACCACTTCATCACGGCGCGGATCATAGGGTAGCAGCACCGCGGCATGGCCGCGCTCAAAAATTTCACGCACCACTTCGCCGCTCATTTGACCATTAAACAGACGATGGCGGAAACGGTAACGATCGATGGAAAAAAAACCGCGATACAGCGAGTCACGTGCAATAATTTCTACATCGTTTTGTGTGAAAGTCACAGGGTATTTTTTTTTATCACTCATCGTCACGCTCTCCTGGCAAACTGGGGCTGAATTGAGGATAACAAATCTCAATCTGGCGGAAGTATGGTTCTTTCTGAATTATTTACGTAAATTAAGGAAAGATGGCACGTTCAGCCAACTTAACCCCACGGCAGACTCTGCTAGAATCGGCGATTATTTTTTGACTGATCTCAGCGCTACCATAGCAACATCGCTGCACTACAAGGAATGCAAATGAAGAAACTGCTCCCACTACTTATCGGCCTGAGCCTGGCTGGCTTCAGCGTCGCGAGTCAGGCAGAGAACCTGCTGCAGGTCTATCAGCAGGCTCGCATCTCCAACCCTGACCTGCGTAGCTCAGCAGCCGACCGTGATGCTGCATTCGAAAAAATTAATGAAGCCCGTAGCCCGCTGTTACCGCAGTTAGGTTTAGGCGCTGATTATAGCTGGAACAGTGGCTACCGTGACAACAGCGGTCTGCGCACCACCACCACCAGCGGCAGCCTGCAGCTGACCCAGGTCCTGTTTGATATGTCGAAATGGCGCGCACTGACGCTGCAGGAAAAGACAGCCGGCATCCAGGATGTGACTTATCAGACTGCACAGCAAACGCTGATGCTGAACACCGCCACCGCCTATTTTAACGTATTACGCGCCATTGACTCGCTTTCCTATACCGAAGCACAGAAACAGTCAATTTACCGCCAGCTGGACCAGACCACGCAGCGCTTTAATGTCGGCTTAGTGGCGATTACCGATGTGCAGAACGCCCGCGCTCAGTACGACAGCGTGCTGGCAAGTGAAGTCTCCGCGCGTAACGAACTGGATAACGCGCTGGAATCTCTGCGCCAGGTAACCGGCAACTACTACCCATCCCTGGCATCGCTGAATATTGACCGCTTCCAGACCGAAAAAACCCAGCCAGTGAACGCGCTGCTGAAAGAAGCGGAAAGCCGCAACCTGAGCCTGTTGTCCGCCCGTCTGTCACAGGATCTGGCGCGCGAGCAGATCCGCTCAGCGGAAACCGGCCATATGCCAACGGTTGGCCTGACCGCCTCCACCGGCCTGTCGAACAACCGCTATAGTGGCGAACGCGCCGGTCAGAGTTCTTCGTCCTCTGACAATATTTCTGGCAGCAATCAGGTGGGTCTGAGCTTCTCTCTGCCACTGTATAGCGGCGGCTCTGTCACTTCTCAGGTGAAACAGGCACAGTACGCTTACGTCAGCGCCAGTGAGCAGCTGGAAAGCGCACACCGTACCGCCGTGCAGACCGTGCGTTCCTCGTTTAACAACGTCAACGCCTCCATCAGCAGCATCAATGCTTACAAACAGGCCGTGGTGTCTGCGCAAAGCTCACTGGATGCGATGGAAGCCGGTTATCAGGTCGGTACACGCACCATTGTGGATGTGCTGGATGCCACCACCACGCTGTATAATGCGAAGCAGCAGCTTTCCGATGCGCGTTATAACTACCTGATCAACCAGCTGAATATCAAATCAGCACTGGGTACGCTGAACGAGCAGGATCTGACCGCGCTGAACGCCAGCCTGGGTAAAGACATTTCCACGTCGCCAGAAAGCGTTGCGCCGGAAAATGCCCAGCCGAATGCAGCGGGTAAATAACGCCGTCAGAACCCTTCAGTGATACGCCGTACAGCAAACTAAACGGCTTCAGGGGCAGCGATCGCTGCCCCTTTCACAATCAAACGTATAGCTACGTAAAGATCCCCCTCCCGCCCCCGGCCATCGCTTCAAAAACCACCACATATCCCTTATTCTGTGCGCTACCTTTGGGAACAGGACTGAATGCCATGAAACGGACTAAAAATATTAATCATGCCTCCTTCCGTAAGAGCTGGGGCGCACGTCACTTAACGCCAGTTGCACTGGCGGTTGCCGGTGTACTGATGCTGGCAGGTTGTGAACAATCCGATGAGACCGTTTCGCTGTATCAGAATGCGGACGACTGCTCAAAAGCCAATCCGAGCCAGAGCGCACAATGCACCACGGCTTACAATAACGCGCTGAAAGAAGCAGAGAAAACTGCGCCGAAATACGCCACGCGTGAAGACTGCGTCGCAGAATTCGGTGAAAATCAGTGCCAGCAGACGCCAGCACAGGCAGGCGTGGGCACCAGCAATAACGCGGAAGCGCAGCAGAGCGGCAGCTTCTGGATGCCGCTGATGGCGGGTTATATGATGGGCCGTATGATGAGCGGTGGCGCTTCGCAGCCGCTGTTCAGCTCACGTGCACCAAACAGCCCGGCGAACGGCAAGTTTGTCGATGCCTCTGGCCGTAACTATGGCGCTGCCACGCCAGGTCGCACCATGACCGTGCCAAAAACCGCACTGGCACCAAAACCGGCCACCACCAGCACCGTCACACGCGGCGGCTTCGGTGAAACGGTCGCTAAACAGACCAGCATGACGCGCAGCACCAGCAGCGCAACGTCAGGCACCAGCCGTACTTACGGAGGCTAACCGGTCAGATGAAGCGCATTGCAATTAGCGAACGACCTGACTGGCGTGCCAAAGCCACCGAGTACGGTTTCCGTTTTCACACCATGCATGGCGAGCCCTACTGGTGTGAAGACGCGTATTACCAGTTCACCCTGCCACAGATCGATTATCTGGAAGACACCACCCGCGAACTGCACCAGATGTGTTTGCAGGTGGTGGAAAAAGTGGTCAACAGCGAAGCGCTGCTGACCAAATTCCGCATCCCAAAACACACCTGGGATTTTGTCCGCCAGTCGTGGAAAACCTCACAGCCTTCGCTCTACTCGCGCCTCGATTTGGCGTGGGATGGCCAGGGTGATGCGAAGTTACTGGAAAATAACGCCGATACACCCACCTCGCTGTATGAAGCGGCCTTTTTCCAGTGGATCTGGCTGGAAGATCAGGTCAATGCCGGCAACCTGCCCGCAGGCAGCGACCAGTTCAACAGCCTGCAGGAAAAGCTGATCGAGCGCTTCGCCACGCTTCATCAGCAGCATGGCTTTAGCTGGCTGCATTTCTCCTGCTGTCGTGATACCGAAGAAGATCGCGCTACAGTGCAATATCTGCAGGATTGCGCCACCGAAGCCGGTCTGCCCAGCGAGTTCCTGTATATCGATGAAATCGGCCTCGGCGAGAAAGGGCAGTTTACCGATATTCACGATCAGGTGATTGGTAATCTGTTTAAGCTCTATCCGTGGGAATTTATGCTGCGCGAAATGTTTTCCACCAAGCTGGAAGACGCGGGCGTGCGCTGGCTGGAACCGGCCTGGAAAAGCATTATCTCCAACAAGGCACTGCTGCCGCTGCTGTGGCAGATGTTCCCGAACCACCCGAATCTGCTGCCTGCTTATTTTGCCGAAGACGATGTCCCGGCGATGGATAAATATGTGGTGAAGCCGCTGTTTTCCCGGGAAGGCGCCAATATTCGCATCGTGGAAAATGGTCAGGAGATCGCGCGGGCCGACGGACCTTACGGTGAAGAAGGCATGATCGTGCAGCAATTCCATCCGCTGCCGAAGTTTGGCGACAGCTATACGCTGATCGGCAGCTGGCTGATTGACGATCAACCGGCAGGTATCGGTTTGCGTGAAGATCGCGCGCTGATCACCCAGGATCTGTCACGCTTCTATCCGCACTCCTTTATGGAATAGCCGTGTCTGAATACGGGAGCCGTAAACGGCTCCCGTTTTACGTTTAACCCACCTGCACCGACAGCATACTCAGTGATGCCATTTCAATACCATCGACCGGAATCGATACTGCTTCATCCGCAGCTCGGCTGCCAAGGATGTACAGCAGCGGCAGGTAGTGCTCTGGCGTCGGGTTCGACAGCTCCGCGCCCTCGTGATCCATAAAGTTCACCAGCGGATGCTCTTCGGTCGGTCCCTGCCAGCTAAGATTATCGCGCACGTACTGGTTAAAGGATGTCGCCCACGGATACGCCTCGGCAGAACCCTGCCAGCGCACCATACGCAGGTTATGCACCACGTTACCGCTGGCGATAATCATGACGCCCTGTTCACGCAGCGCGGCCAGCTTACGGCCAAGCTCGAAATGGTAAGCCGGTGGTTTAGTACCATCGACACTCAGCTGAATCATCGGGATATCGGCATCCGGATACATTTTGATCACCACTCCCCAGGAGCCATGGTCGAAGCCCCACTCCTGATCGAGCCGGACCTCAACAGGTGCCAGCAGTTCCGCCACCTGTTGCGCCAGTGCGGGTGAACCAAGCGCAGGGTAATGGGTGTCGAACAACGCCTGCGGGAAGCCACCAAAATCGTGAATGGTGCGCGGTTTTTCCATCGCTGTCACTGCGGTGCCACGGGTGTACCAGTGAGCAGAAACCGCAAGGATCGCTTTCGGACGCGGCAGGGTCTCACCCAGCTTACGCCAGGCTTCAGTGTAGATATTGTCTTCCAGTACATTCATTGGGCTGCCGTGACCCAGGAAAAGAGCCGGCATACGAATTTGACTCATGATACATCCCCGGAAAGAGTGATATGGTTGATAATGGTTACCTTACGCTCTTTACCGGGCAGATGAACCCGGATAACAGTGATGAAGATTATCAATAAATTTGAACGGAACCTGGCGCAGAAAATAATCAATCAATATGGAGAGTGAAATGTCAGTCCCTTTGCTTTTGACCATTCTCGCAGGCGCCGCCACCTTCATTGGCGCACTGCTGGGCGTGATCGGCCAGAAACCGTCCAACCGTTTACTGGCGTTTTCCCTCGGCTTTGCCGCAGGTATTATGTTGCTGATTTCACTGATGGAAATGTTACCTGCCGCACTGCATACCACCGGGATGCCACCGATGCTCGGCTATGGCATGTTTATACTGGGTCTGCTGGGTTATTTTGCGCTGGATCGCCTGGTGCCACATCAGCATCCGCAGGATCTGATGAGCCTCAAGAACCCGCCACACAACCTGAGACGTACCGCGATCCTGCTGACACTGGGTATCAGCCTGCACAACTTTCCGGAAGGCATCGCCACCTTTGTGACCGCCAGCAGTGACTTTGAGCTGGGTTTAGGCATCGCACTGGCGGTTGCGCTGCACAATATTCCTGAAGGACTGGCCGTCGCCGGGCCAATGTATGCCGCGACCGGTTCCAAAACGAAAGCCATTTTCTGGGCCTGTGCGTCCGGTATGGCGGAGATCCTCGGCGGTCTGCTGGCCTTCCTGCTGTTCGGGCCGATGGTCTCACCGGTCGTCATGGCGGCCATTATGGCGGCGGTGGCCGGTATTATGGTGGCGTTGTCTGTCGACGAGCTGATGCCACTGGCAAAAGAGATCGATCCACATAACAACCCCAGCTACGGCGTACTCTGCGGGATGACAGTTATGGGGTTTAGCCTGGCCCTGTTGCAAAGCACAGGTGCAGGTTAACGGGCAACAAAAAGGCCGGGCAATTGCCCGGCCTCTGTTATTACGCGTGCGCGTGCCAGTTAACGGCTACGGCGATACGCGATCAAATCTTCGATGGTCACGACAGGCATGTTGTGCTGTTTAGCAAACACAATCGCTTCCGGCGCATGAGCCATAGAACCATCATCATTGGTCAGCTCACACAGTACGCTGACAGGTTTCAGACCGGCCAGAGTGACTAAATCGATGCCCGCTTCGGTATGACCGCCACGAGACAGCACACCGCCAGGATGAGCGCGCAGTGGGAATACATGGCCAGGGCGGTTCAGATCGGAAGGTTTCGCATCATCAGCAATCGCGGTGCGGATAGTGGTGATACGGTCCTGAGCAGATACCCCGGTGGTGACGCCTTTTGCCGCTTCAATGGTCACGGTAAAGCCAGTGCCGTAAGAACTGGTGTTGTTCTCCACCATCATCGGCAGATCCAGCTGCTGGCGACGATCTTCCGTCAGACACAGGCAGACAATACCGCTGCCGTGACGAATCGTCAGGGACATTTGTTCGACGGTCATGGTTTCTGCGGCGAAGATCATATCACCTTCGTTTTCACGATTTTCATCGTCCAGCACCATAATACCGCGTCCGTCACGCAGTGCTTCGATTGCACGTTCTACACGCTGTTCCGGCGTGCCAAATTCAGAAAGTAGCGTCTGATTCATGGTAAAAAAACCTTTATAAATTTATGGGTTACCAGAATCAGGGCGATCTTGAGGAGTGTCATACAATGACAATAAGGATAACGCGAGACGAGCCGAAGCCCGACTGAAGCCGTTACTCTCTCCCATCCGGACTCTAACCGTCGGCCCCGGAATTACACCGGATCTGCTGACCTTCTGGCCGGGTGGCCGGAAGCGCTCGCGGGCTTTCAGCCGAAGCTGATTTACCGCCGGTGGGGAATTTCGCCCCGCCCTGAGAATAAGCATGCTCACTATAGCGCCAATAAAAAAACAGAGCAACGAACAAAAACGGCAAAGCAATGTGCATTGTCAGGCAATCGCGTTTTCAGGTTTTCAGGTTTAACCTTTTGCTTTCTGGGTTTACACTTAGCAGATACAAGTTCTGAACCGGGAAACCACCATGATCGACACGAAAAAAATTGAACAACTTGCGCGTCAGGTTCATGAATCTCTGCCAAAAGGGATTCGTGATCTGGGCGAAGACGTTGAAAAGAAAATCCGTCAGACACTGCAGGCGCAGTTAACCCGTATGGATCTGGTCAATCGCGAAGAGTTTGACGTGCAAACCCAGGTGCTGCTGCGCACGCGTGAAAAGCTGGCGGCGCTGGAGCAACGTCTGGCCGCACTGGAAAGCCGTGCGCCGGAAGCGGCAGTAAAAGAAGTCATTCAGACGGAAGATCCGCAGTAATGACATCAGGGACGGGTTACCCCGTCCCTGTCAGGTTCAGGCCTTGTCGCCGCGAATACTCTTGATGATATTGGTAGTAGAAATACCATCTTCGAAATTCAGTACCCGCACATCACCACCGTTCGCCCACACTTCTTTGCTCCCGGCGATATCTTCCGGCTTATAATCACCGCCTTTTACCAGCAGATCCGGCAGCACTTCAGCGATTAAACGTTGAGGCGTATCCTCTTCAAACGACACGACCCAGTCCACGGCTTCCAGCGCACCCAGCACGATCATGCGGTTGATCAGCGGGTTCACCGGACGGCTTTCGCCTTTCAGGCGTTTAGTGGAAGCATCACTGTTCACCGCCACAATCAGACGGTCGCCCAGCTTACGCGCATTAGAAAGATAAGAGACGTGACCGGCATGCAGAATGTCGAAACAACCGTTGGTCATCACCACTTTCTCACCGCGTTTACGCGCCTGTGCGACCGCCTCTTTCAGCTGCGCTTCGTTCATCACGCCAAAGCCGGTTTCCGGACGAGCGCGAATGGCATTTTCCAGTTCTACGGTGCTGACAGTAGACGTCCCCAGTTTGCCCACCACGACACCCGCCGCAGCGTTAGCCATAAAGCAGGCTTCTTCCAGCGAATCCCCTGCCGCCAGCGTCGCCGCCAGCACACCAATCACCGTATCGCCAGCACCGGTCACATCGAACACTTCCTGCGCCTGAGTCGGCAGGTGCAGCGGCGCTTTACCCGGCTGCAGCAGCGTCATCCCATTTTCTGAACGGGTGACCAGTAATGCGGACAGGTCGAAATCGGCAATCAGTTTCATGCCGCGCTCAACAATCTGCGCTTCATCCTTACATTTACCCACCACCGCCTCAAATTCTGAGAGGTTTGGTGTCAGCAGGGTCGCACCGCGATAACGCGCAAAATCGGTGCCTTTCGGATCGACCAGCACCGGTACGCCTGCAGCGCGCGCCAGGGTGATCATGGTTTCCACGCTGGCCAGTGCGCCTTTGGCGTAGTCAGACAGCACCAGCGCGCCAATTTTCGGTAACGCCACTGTGATGCGATCGTGCAGCGGCTGTGCGTCCACGCCGTCAAATCCCTCTTCAAAATCGAGGCGAATCAGCTGCTGGTTACGCGACAGGATACGTAATTTGGTGATGGTCGGGTGAGTCGGCACCGCCACAAAGTCACACTGTACATTGACGTTGTTCAGCGTGGCGCTCAGCGCACGCGCTGCATCATCCAGACCGGTCAGGCCTACCAGGCGTGATTCAGCACCCAGCGAAGCAATGTTCATCGCCACGTTAGCTGCGCCACCCGGGCGCTCTTCCACATTGTCAACCTTGACGACCGGGACTGGCGCTTCCGGTGAGATACGGCTGGTTGGGCCATACCAGTAGCGATCCAACATCACATCGCCAACCACCAGCACTGCTGCACGGTTAAAATCGGGCAGTGATACTTTCATTCCTGATACTCCAGACTGCGGAAAAATATTGCGCGGGATGATACCACAGCCCGCGAGATAACACTTAAGACTCTAGCCAGCGCTGCCAGCTGCTGCTCACTTGCGTACGCACAGCGGCAAAGGCGTCATCCTCAACGTGCCCCGGCAATTCCTGCAACGCCAGATGATGCAGTTCATCGCGCAATGTGACATAGGCGGCAGTCAGCGCCTGGGTTTCTGCTTCATCCATGCGGTCATGGTTCGCCAGCAGTTCGAGAATGCGCACATTATCCGACCAGCGCGTCAGCTTCGGTTCCTGCGCGGCATAGCGCAGCACCAGATACTGCGTAATAAATTCGATATCGGTAATACCACCGGCATCAGCTTTGATATCCCAGCGTCCTTTATGTTTATTACCCAGATGCGCCCGCATTTTCTCACGCATTTCACGCACTTCGGTTTGCAGTTGCTGCGGCTCACGCGGCAGGCAGAGAATACCGCGGCGAATATCGTCAAAACGGCGGCTAAGCTCCGGAGCACCATAGACAATCCGCGCCCGTACCAGCGCCTGATGCTCCCAGGTCCAGGCTTCATTGCGCTGGTAATCATCGAACGCCTCGAAGGTACTGACCAGCATCCCGGCCGCGCCAGACGGACGCAGACGCGCATCGACTTCATACAGAATGCCGGAGGAGGTACGGGTGCTGAACAGATGCATAATGCGCTGCGCCAGCCGCAGGTAGAACTGGCGGCCATCAATGCTGCGCTCACCGTCAGTCACCGCGTCCGCCGGGCAGTCGTGCAGGAACACCAGGTCGAGATCCGAGCTGTATCCCAGTTCCCAGCCCCCCAGCTTGCCGTACCCCACCACCGCAAACCCACGTTCGCCCTCATGGGTAAGATGTGACGGCTGACCATAGCGCTGCACCATCATGTGCCACGCCTGCTGTACGACGGATTCGATAATCGCTTCCGCCAGCCAGGTCAGATGATCACTGACTTTCATCACCGGCAGCGTTTCCGCGATATCGGCAGCAGCAATACGCAGATGCTGTGCCTGTTTAAACTGACGCAGCGCTTCCAGTTGCTGCTCCTCATCCCCTTCGGGCACACGCAACAGATACTGGCGCAGCTCATCACGATAGGCATCGGTGGCGGTCGGCTGATAGAGCGTGGCTGGGTCAAGCAGCTCATCCAGCAGCAGCGGATGACGCGCCAGCTGGCTGGCGATCATGGGGGAAGCAGCGCAAAGGCGGATCAGATGACGTAACGCGCCATGGAACTCAGTCAGCAATTCCAGATAGGTACTGCGCGTCACCACACCCAGCAGCAACGGCGTTAAGCGGCTGAGCGTGATGGCGGCGTCATCGCGCGGGCACACTTCACTGAGCAAACGCGGCATTAGCTGATCCAGCGCCAGACGACCGCGCGGCCCGATGGTACGTTTATCTACATCATGGCGAAATTCGGTGATCTCGCGCAGCAGACTGTGGCGCGCCAAATCGTCCAGATGCGGCACCAGTGGCGCTAACTCCGTCTCTTCCAGCGCATCCTGCCACAGCACACCGTAACCGGAAGTATCCTGCTGATCATGCTCATCAGGTGAATCATCACCAATTAACTCGTCAAAAATCGCGCGGATCGCCGCCATATGTCGATCCAGCTGCAGATGCAGCGCCTGCCAGTCAGCAAAACCCATCGCCCATGCCAGTCGCGCACGATTCAGTTCATCCGCTGGCAATGTCTGGGTCTGTTCGTCGGCAATACTTTGCAGCAGATTTTCCAGACGACGCAAAAACAGATAGCCATCATGCAACTGGCTGGTCTGTTCTGACGTTAACAGATGCAATTCCGCAATCGACTGCAGCGTTGGCAGCAGGGAACGCAGCTGTAGCGAGCGCTCACGTCCGCCACGGATTAACTGGAATACCTGGACAATAAATTCGGTTTCACGAATACCGCCCGCGCCCAGCTTAATATTGTCGGTCAGACCGCGGCGGCGCACTTCACGCGCAATCATGCTTTTCATATTACGCAGTGACTGAATCACGCTGAAATCGATATAACGCCGGAAGACAAACGGACGCAGCATCTGATGCAGTTCCTGGCTCCAGCGATCGTCTCCTGCGCCCATCAGCCGCGCTTTCACCATCGCATAGCGCTCCCAGTCGCGCCCCTGCTCCTGGTAATAATCCTCCAGCGCAGCAAAGCTCAGCACCAGCGGCCCGCTATCGCCAAATGGCCGCAGGCGCATATCCACGCGATAAACAAAACCATCAACCGTCGGCTGGTCGAGCACTTTAATCAGTCGCTGGCCCAGCCGGGTAAAGAACTGCGCGTTATCCAGTTCACGGCGGCCACCTCGCGTCACGCCATTTTCCGGCCAGCAGAAGATCAGGTCGATATCAGAAGAGAAGTTCAGCTCTCCGCCGCCCAGTTTCCCCATGCCGAGAATCAACAGCGGCTGTGCTTCACCTTCCGCATTGCAGGGTGTGCCGAAATCGCGGCAGCAGGCCTGATACAGCCAGTCGCGCGCCGCCACAATCAGCGTCTCCGCCAGCACGCTAAGCTGCTGCAGCGACTGCTCCGTGGTGGCGGTTGCCAGGGTTTGCATCCAGGCAATACGCACCAGCATATGACGGCGGAACAGGCGCAGCTCACGCATCAGGCTGTTTTCGTCACTGGTTGCAGCCAGCTGCGCACTCAGCCACGTGCCGTAGTGTTGCCATTCATCTGCCACTGGTGCCGACTGTTGCAGCTGTTGCCACCACTCCGGATGCTGGGCAAGGTTGTCGGTGACAAATTCACTGAACGCCATCACCGCCTGCTGCGGCGCGCTCAGAGCACCGAGCGGTGATGCCAGACGCCCGGCGGATTTTTCGGCTTGCGCCAGCAGCAGTGCCGGCAACGGTGCTAACAACGAAGGCAACATACACACTCCCTGATCGATGCTGATGAGTGGTGGCAAACCATGATTATTCGCTTTCTGCGCGCGTTTTACTGCCACTGTTTAGCCAGAATGCTGGCTGTTTCAATGATTTACGGCACCAGGTATCCAGCCAGCTCTGCTGCTGATCGCGGATGGCCTGCTGCAGCTGCTGCCAGTTTTCCAGCCAGGCATCTACTGCCTGCACATCGTAAGAGCCAGATAACAAACGTACCGCAATCAACTGGCGCGACAGACGCGTCGCTTTATCCTGATATTCATTGTTCTGATGAATGCGGGAAAACGTCTCACGCAGATCGGCGCCAATCCGGCCGAGCATAATATCCGCAAAGCGTTTAAACGATCCCTGCAGCCGGGCATCGGCTTTGGCATCGATAAACTGCCGCCAGTGTTCGGTGACCAGCCAGTGAGTAAGTGCTAACTGGGTAGTCAGTGAAACCGGGCTGTAACAAAGCTGCTGCGCATCTGTTTCAGCCTCTGCCAGCGTCTCTTCCAGCGCAGTCAGATGCTGGCGTAATTCACTGTTCGCTTTACGCGGCACCAGCGCACCAAACAGGGAAAATGCCTCGCGTACGGTATCCAGCGCTTCCTGTACCCCACCCTGCGCCGCCGCATCACCCCGCAGCCACAGCTCTTCGTGGTATTGCCACTGGTTCAGCGCCAGCAGCAGCGCAGCGCGCATGCCCTCTTCCACCGTCGCTTTCGCCTTCAGACGCATCACCGGCAGCGGGCGCAATGCCTGCTGCGGTTTACCCTGCGCCAGCGCATAACCCCGCGCAGCTTTGCTCAGACTGCCCAGACGAAGTCCGCCGTTATGCGCCAGTTCGGCGGCAAAGGCCAGCAAATCGTCGCGATCGCCTATTTTCAGCTCCAGTTCAATCTCATGCAGCGGCTCACTCAGTTCAACCGCACTGACTTCTCCCTGATCAAACGCCACTTCGATTTCACTGTTCTGATAGCTCACCAGCCACTTCTCACGCTGGAAATGGGTGCTGAACAGAGGACGCAGTTGCTGCTGCAGCGCCGCCACATCACACTCAGCAGGCCAGATTTCCGCGGGTAACAACTGAATATCCAGTTCCGGTTTTGTCAGGTCGACATTGTATTCCGGGCGCTGATGCAGCCCGCCGACGGTTTGTCCGGCGGTTTTTAATGTCATCTCATAGTGTTCGCCAAAACCACGAATACGCAGGCCCATATCCCAGCGGCGCAGCTGGTTATCGGGGGTTTCAAAGTAGATATTGGTCAGCACCACTGCTGGCGTGTGCTGATGCGGCCATACCGCGAGTTGTGCAGTAAGTTTTGCCGCGGCTTCCGGCTTCACAATGAACTTTAATTCAATTTCGATGGTCATATTTTCTTATTCAGATACTCGCTGGCACAGGCAGCGGACATTTAGCGAAAGATTAAGTGTGAAGAGTAATGCAGAAAAAGCGCTGCTGTCTCGGCTTTCTTCTATTTTCGCGAGCGCATTAGCAGCCGGATGAGAACAGGAAAGTTCCCATTCAGATTTTTGCGGCGTCTCTCCAGACTGTGCCATTTACTGTTCCCGGAACTGAGACAAACACGACATCTAATGAAGAAATCATCGCTCCCTTGCCTGCTGTTACTCACCTGCACCGTTGCCTTCTCCGCTCATGCCGAAGAGAAGCGCTACATTTCCGATGAACTGTCAACCTGGGTACGCAGTGGCCCGGGTAATGATTACCGTCTGATCGGCACCGTCAATGCGGGTGAAGAAGTCACCCTGTTGCAGAGCAATGAGAACAGCAAATATGGCCAGATCCGCGATGCTAATGGCCGCACCACCTGGATACCGCTGGCGCAGCTCAGTGACCAGCCCAGCCTGCGCACCCGCGTACCGGAACTGGAAAAACAGGTGAATGATCTGACCGCCAAACTGAACAATATCGACAACAGCTGGAACCAGCGCACTGCGGATATGCAGAAGAAAGTGGCGGGCAGCGACAGTGCGATCAGCGCACTGCAGGAAGAGAACCAGAAGCTGAAAAATGAGCTGATCGTGGCACAGAAAAAAGTGAGTGCCGCCAATGTGCAGCTGGATGACAAGCAGCGTACCATCATTATGCAGTGGTTTATGTATGGCGGCGGTGTGGCAGGCGTGGGACTGCTGCTGGGTCTGTTGCTGCCACATATGATCCCACGCCGCAAAAAAAACGATCTCTGGATGAGCTGATCGCTCAGGCGGCGTGAACAGCCCTCGTCTGCTGGCAGCATCAAGTTGCTGGCAACGCTGCCGATGATCCCGTTACGGTGGCGGCAGCACATTTCTCGTTTCACCCGCCTGTAACGTTACCCCGCATAGGGCATTTCCGATGCCCTTTTTGTTGTGCACGTTATTTATGCGACAATTATTCTCATTGACGTAAATTTCCCGCAGTTGTGGAGAGTAGTGAGTGAAGACGTATCTTGTCGGCGGCGCAGTGCGCGATAGCCTGCTGAAGTTGCCGATCAAAGACAAAGACTGGGTGGTGGTCGGCACCACGCCAGAAAGCATGCTGGCGCAGGGCTATCAACAGGTAGGACGCGACTTCCCGGTTTTCCTGCACCCGCACAGCCGCGAAGAGTATGCGCTGGCGCGTACCGAGCGTAAATCGGGCAAAGGTTACACCGGTTTTGTCACCGATTTTGCCGCCGATGTCACGCTGGAACAGGATCTGCTGCGCCGCGACCTGACCATCAACGCCATTGCGCGTGATGAAGAGAGTGGCGAGATTATCGATCCTTACAATGGCCGTGCAGATCTCGAACAACGCCTGCTGCGCCATGTTTCCGCCGCTTTTAATGAAGATCCGCTGCGCGTGTTGCGCGTGGCGCGTTTTGCCGCGCGCTTTGCTCATCTTGGTTTTCGCATCGCTGATGAAACCATGCAGCTGATGCAACAAATGGTCGCCAGCGGTGAACTGGCGGAATTAACCGCCGAACGGGTATGGAAAGAGACGGAAAACGCGCTGAAATCGGCGAATCCGCAGGTTTACTTCCAGGTGCTGCGCGACTGCCAGGCGCTGGCGGTGCTGTTCCCGGAAATCGATAATCTGTATGGCGTACCCGCTCCGGCAAAATGGCATCCGGAAATCGACAGCGGCGTACATACCCTGATGACCCTGGCGATTGCGGCTCAGCTCAGCCCGGAAGTGGATATTCGTTTTGCCACGCTGTGCCATGACGTTGGTAAAGCACTGACGCCGCCGGAGAAATGGCCCAGCCATCACGGCCACGGACTGGCGGGCGTCCCGCTGGTTGCCGGGCTGTGCCAGCGACTGCGCATCCCTAACTCGGCGCGCGATCTGGCGCTGCTGGTCGCGGAGTTTCACGATCTGGTACATGGCATCCAGCAGCATTCCGCCACGACACTGATCCAGCTGTTTGATCGCCTTGATGCCTGGCGCAAGCCGCAACGCGTGGAGCAAATCGCCTTAACCAGCGAAGCGGATGCGCGTGGACGTGCTGGCTTCGAAAGCAATCCTTATCCGCAGGGCGATTATCTGCGTGAAGCGTTCCGTATTGCGTCTGGTGTTGCGACAAAAGCGGTGGTGGAAGCGGGCTTTAGCGGTCCGGCGGTGCGGGAAGAGTTAACGCGCCGCAGAATCGCGGCGCTGGATGCCTGGCGCGGTCAGAAATAGTCATCAGAGGCCAGCATTGCTGGCCTCTGTGTTTTACAGCACAAACACGGCATAGACCGCTGCCGCCACAATAAAGCGGTAGATGGCGAACGGAATAAACGAAATACGTTTGATGATCTGCAGGAAGGTTTTGATCGCAATCAGCGCCACGATAAAGGCGGTGACAAAACCGACGGCAAACATCGGGAAATCCGCCATGCTCAGGAAGCCCCAGCTCTTGTACAGGTCAAGAACCGTTGCGCCCATCATCATCGGCACGGCAAGGATAAAGGAGAACTCGGAAGCCGCATAACGGCTGACGCCCATCAGCATACCGCCGGAAATGGTCGCGCCCGAACGGGAGAAGCCCGGCCACAATGCCAGACACTGGAAACAACCGATCATAAAGGCCTGGCGATAGGTGATATCGTCAATCCCTTCTGCTTTTGGTTTTTTCGGCTTCAGCAACTCCGCCGCCAGCAGCAGCACACCACCGACAACCAGCGCATACATCACGTTGACCGGATTAAACAGCGATTTGATTTGATCGTGCAGCACCAGACCAATCACCACCGCCGGGATCATCCCCAGCAGAATATGAATCAGCGTCAGGTGGCCACTGCCCGTCCCTTCATGTTTCACTTCACCGAAACGAATGCCAATCAGGCCAAACAGGCGACGCCAGAACATCACCACCACGGCCAGAATCGAACCCAGCTGGATAACCACTTCAAAGGTTTCCGCTTTATTACCTTCAAATCCCAGCAGATGGCCGACAATGATCATATGACCGGTGGACGAAACGGGAAGAAACTCAGTTAGCCCCTCGACAATGCCCAGGATGACCGCCACCCAAAGCTGATGAATATCTGCCATCAAGAATCCTCTAACCTCAATGTTAAACCGCTAAAAGGCGGACGTTTTATACGTAACCGCCAGAAAAATAGTCAATAACGGGCTTTTGACACACCATAATGTGGTTTGGTTTCATTGTGATGGCAATCACATTGGATTTATTTCGGATTAGTCCCGCGTTCAATAATTACGCCGACCTGCGCCGCCTGCGCCACAGCCCCCGGCTTACTCACTTTGATACGCACCCACGGAGAAGGGAAACGCGTCATAAGTAAGGTCGCCACCTCTTCCGCCACCCGCTCCACCAGTGCGAATTTCCCTTCGCCAACATGCGCGATAATCGCTTCTGATACATCGGCGTAGCTCAGGCAGTCATTCACATCATCACTGGCCGCCGCGTTACGGTTGTCCCACGCCATTTCGACATCGAACACTAATTTCTGCTGAATGGTCTGTTCCCAGTCGTAAACACCAATGGTGGTGATCACGCTAAGCTGCTCAATAAATACGATATCCATGGGATCGATTTCCTGTTTTTACACCAGCCGGATACCACTTCCGGCCGTTTATGCGTATTATCCACAGATGATGAGAAGAAAACGACCCTTACGAAACGGAACGGTGTTATGAGTGCAATCGCGCTTGGTATGATCATTTTCGCGTATCTGTGCGGCTCCATTTCCAGCGCAATTTTGGTTTGTCGTCTCACAGGTTTACCCGATCCCCGTCAGAGTGGTTCCGGCAATCCCGGTGCCACCAATGTGCTGCGTATTGGCGGCAAAGGCGCGGCCGCAGCAGTGCTGGTGTTTGATGTACTGAAAGGCATGTTGCCCGTCTGGCTGGCGTATTACCTCGGCATTTCCCCGGTTTATCTCGGACTCACGGCCATTGCCGCCTGTCTCGGCCATATCTACCCGGTTTTCTTCCGCTTTAAAGGGGGAAAAGGTGTCGCAACAGCGTTTGGCGCGATTGCACCGATTGGCTGGGATTTGACCGGACTGATGACCGGCACCTGGCTGCTGACGGTGCTGCTGAGCGGCTACTCATCGCTGGGGGCGATTGTCAGCGCCCTGATTGCACCCTTTTATGTCTGGTGGTTTAAACCTCAGTTCACCTTTCCGGTGGCGATGCTCTCCTGCCTGATCCTGCTGCGTCATCATGACAATATCCAGCGCCTGTGGCGTGGCCAGGAAACCCGTTTGTGGAAGAGAAAAGGCAAGAAAAAACAGGAAGGATAAAGTGGCAAGGCTGCTCCAGATCCGCGGAGTGACCACGGCGCGGTGAAGCCGCGCCATCGCCGCGTTTCCCCTGAACATCTGACCAGTTCGCAGCCTGTCAGGGGAAATGTTGTGCCGTGATCAGATTGCCGGCAATTCTGCCAGCGGCCAGCGCGGCCGCACGGTAACACTTAATTCACCGCGTGTACCGCCTTTCAGCCGCACCATACCTGCGTAGGCAATCATCGCACCATTATCGGTGCAGAACTCCGGACGGGCATAAAAAACTTCGCCGCCACGCGCCTGCATCATTGTCGCCAGCTGGCTGCGCAGAGTACGGTTCGCACTAACACCACCGGCAATCACTAGCCGCTTAAAGCCGGTATGATCCAGGGCACGACGGCATTTGATCGCCAGCGTATCCACCACCGCATCTTCAAAAGCACGCGCGATATCCGCATGGGTTTGCGCATCATCGTCATTTTCACGGATGGTGTTGGCTGCAAACGTCTTCAGCCCGGAGAAACTAAAATCCATTCCCGGACGATCGGTCATCGGACGCGGGAAGGTGAAACGTCTAGCCTGCCCCTGCTGCGCCATTTTCGACAACAGCGGCCCGCCAGGATAATCCAGCCCCAGCAGTTTCGCGGTTTTATCGAAGGCTTCGCCAGCGGCATCATCAATAGATTCGCCCAGCAGCGTATATTCACCGATGCCCGTCACGCTAATCAGCTGGGTATGACCACCAGAGACCAGCAGTGCCACGAACGGAAATTCGGGTGGATTTTCTTCCAGCATCGGCGCCAGCAGATGCCCTTCCATATGGTGTACAGGAACAGCAGGTACGCCCCACGCGAAAGCCAGCGCGCGTCCTACCGTTGCGCCAACCAGCAACGCGCCGACTAGGCCAGGACCTGCGGTATAGGCGACGCCATCGATATCTTGCGCAGATAAGCCTGCCTGCTTTAACGCCGCCTGAATCAGCGGTACGGTCTTACGTACATGATCGCGCGACGCCAGTTCCGGCACCACACCACCGTAATCCGCATGCAGTTTTACCTGACTATACAGTTGGTTAGCCAGCAGGCCGCTGACATCGTCATAAATCGCGATGCCAGTTTCATCGCAGGATGTTTCAATACCCAGTACACGCATCTGTTGTTTACCTCTTTATCGCGGCGCGCAGTTTACCATAAGCACCGCGGCCCCGGCGCTTATTTTGCCGACGAATCGGTGAGAGTGCCGCCAAAAACGGAAAATAGTTTCCCGCCGGGAAATTGATTGATGTATAATCAGCCCCCTGAAAAAAACCGGCAGCCGCACAGGCGGCATCTGTTGGTTACATTAGCTCATGGTGCTTTACAACACGGGTCGTGTTGGAGTAAAATTCCGCACCATTTTGAAATGAGCTGGCGCTGACGCCAGCAGCAAATACCGAATTTATCGAGGTGAGAGTTACATGCCGGTAATTAAAGTACGTGAAAACGAGCCGTTCGACGTAGCACTGCGTCGCTTCAAGCGTTCTTGTGAGAAAGCAGGCGTTCTGGCTGAAGTTCGTCGTCGTGAGTTTTATGAAAAACCAACGACCGAGCGTAAGCGCGCTAAAGCTTCTGCAGTGAAACGCCACGCGAAGAAACTGGCTCGCGAAAACGCACGCCGCACTCGTCTGTACTAATTTCTTCGGAGGGTAACCTCCATCGCGTATTACACGCAGACAGAGTCATATAAGAGGCCGTGCTTTCCGAAAGGAAGCGCGGCTTGTTCTCGTTTATGAGCTGAACCAATTCACAGGCGGAACAATCGGGGCTTATGGCTGGACGTATACCACGCGTTTTTATCAATGACCTGCTGGCTCGCACGGACATCGTCGACCTGATCGATGTGCGCGTAAAGCTCAAAAAGCAGGGAAAGAACTACCATGCGTGTTGTCCTTTCCATAACGAAAAAACTCCGTCCTTCACCGTAAACGGTGAAAAACAGTTTTACCACTGCTTTGGCTGTGGCGCACACGGCAATGCTATCGATTTCCTGATGAACTATGACCGTCTGGAATTTGTCGAAAGCATTGAAGAGCTTGCCACCCAGCATGGACTGGAAGTGCCCTATGAAGCGGGCAGCGGCCCTAGCCAGCTGGAGCGTCATCAGCGGCAAAGCCTGTACCAGTTAATGGAAGGTCTGAGCGCGTTCTATCAGCAGTCACTGCCAGAGGCAAATGCCGCGCCGGCACGTGATTATCTGGCACAACGTGGACTGAGTGCAGACGTCATTAAGCATTTTGCCATTGGCTTTGCCCCACCAGGCTGGGACAACGTGCTGAAACGCTTTGGTCGTGAGCCGGAAAACCGCCAGTCGCTGATCGATGCCGGCATGCTGGTGACCAATGATAAAGGTCGCAGTTACGACCGCTTCCGTGAACGCGTGATGTTTCCGATTCACGATAAACGCGGGCGCGTAATTGGCTTTGGTGGACGAGTGTTGGGCGAGGGTACGCCAAAATACCTGAACTCACCGGAAACCGAGATTTTCCATAAAGGCCGCCAGTTGTATGGCCTGTACGAAGCGCAAAAAAACCATCCAGAGCCTGCACGTTTGCTGGTTGTGGAAGGTTATATGGATGTGGTGGCGCTGGCGCAATTTGGTATCGACTATGCTGTGGCATCGCTCGGCACCTCGACAACCGCCGACCATATTCAACTTCTTTTTCGCTCGACCGATAACGTAATTTGTTGTTATGACGGCGATCGCGCGGGTCGCGAAGCTGCCTGGCGTGCATTAGAGACCGCGCTGCCTTACATGAGCGACGGTCGTCAGCTACGCTTTATGTTTCTGCCTGACGGCGAAGACCCGGATACGCTGGTGCGTAAAGAGGGTAAAGCGGCGTTTGAAGCGCGGATGGAGCAGGCAACACCGCTCTCCGGCTTCCTGTTTGACACTCTGCTGCCGCAGGTGGATCTGTCGTCACCAGATGGCCGTGCGCGCCTGAGTGCGCTGGCGCTGCCGCTGATTAGCCAGGTACCAGGAGAGACGCTGCGCATTTACCTGCGCCAGGCTCTGGGCCAGAAGCTGGGTATCTTTGATGACAGCCAGCTGGAAAAGCTGTTGCCGAAGAAAGTGGAAGGTGAGACACCGCCGCAGGCGCCACAGCTAAAACGCACAACCATGCGTATACTTATTGGACTGCTGGTGCAGAACCCGCATCTTGCTGCGATGGTGCCATCGTTGCAGGGGCTGGAGCAGTCAAAGATGGCAGGCTTGCCGCTTTTTGTGGAGTTAGTAAATACTTGCACAGCGCACCCTGGCCTGACCACCGGACAGCTACTAGAGTTATATCGCGGCACAAATTTTAGCCAGCACCTTGAAACCCTGGCAACGTGGAACCACATGATCGTAGATGATGAAGTGGAAACCATGTTTCAGGACTCGCTGGCGAGTATGTATAACTCGGCCTTAGAGCAGCGGGTAGAAGAGCTTATTGCTCGCGACCGCACGCAGGGCCTGAGCGCAGAAGAGCGCCGCGAACTGTGGTCACTCAACCAGGCGCTGGCGCGGAAGTAACGAATTACGTGCCCGATAAGCACTAAAGACAACGAAATTCAGGCGTAACCGGCGCAGCCAGTTTGGGCACGGCCAGCGCGCAACAACCGGAGCGTACTAAAGTACGTGAGGATTGTGAGCACTGCCCGGGCCCAAAATGGCAAGTAAGGTAGCCTGAAACATAGAACACGAGCGGCTTAAGTGCCGATTTATAGCTCGGGCCCAGCGCCCGGCAGCCGCCACGAGGGCAGCGGCAATAATCTAAAAGCCTTCAACTGTTATTGTTGGCTGCATGGCCGACCGACACCAATCTTACTTAACAGAAGTGTGGATACCGTCTTATGGAGCAAAACCCGCAGTCACAGCTTAAGCTTCTTGTCACCCGTGGTAAGGAGCAGGGCTTTTTGACCTATGCTGAGGTCAATGACCATCTGCCGGAAGATATCGTCGACTCCGATCAGATCGAAGACATCATCCAAATGATCAACGACATGGGTATTCAGGTGGTAGAAGAAGCCCCTGATGCCGATGATCTGATGCTGAACGAAAACAGTTCCGATACCGACGAAGATGCTGCAGAAGCGGCTGCTCAGGTGCTGTCCAGCGTAGAATCTGAAATCGGACGCACCACGGACCCGGTACGCATGTATATGCGTGAAATGGGTACCGTAGAGCTGCTGACACGCGAAGGCGAAATCGACATCGCCAAGCGCATCGAAGATGGTATCAACCAGGTACAGTGCTCCGTTGCCGAATACCCGGAAGCGATTACTTATCTGCTTGAGCAGTATGACCGCGTTGAAGCAGGCGAAGCACGCCTGTCTGACCTGATCACCGGCTTCGTCGATCCGAACGCCGAGGAAGATCTCGCCCCTACGGCAACACACGTCGGCTCTGAGCTTTCTGAAGAAGATCGCGATGATGACGAAGATGAAGACGACGACAGCGACAGCTCCGACGATGACAACAGCATCGACCCGGAACTGGCGCGCGAGAAATTCACTGAGCTGCGTAATCAGTATGAAATCACGCGCACAGTGATCAAATCCAACGGCCGCAGCCACGCGAAAGCCACGGCTGAGATCCAGAACCTGTCTGACGTGTTCAAGCAGTTCCGTCTGGTGCCGAAGCAGTTCGACTTCCTCGTCAACAGCATGCGCGACATGATGGATCGCGTGCGCACGCAAGAACGCATCATCATGAAGCTGTGCGTTGAGCAGTGCAAAATGCCGAAGAAGAACTTCATCACCCTGTTCACCGGCAACGAAACCAGCGAAACCTGGTTCAACGCCGCACTGGCAATGAACAAGCCGTGGTCAGAAAAACTGCATGATGTGACGGAAGACGTTCAGCGCAGCCTGCAGAAACTGGGACAGATTGAAGATGAAACCGGCCTGACCATTGAGCAGGTAAAAGACATCAACCGTCGCATGTCTATCGGCGAAGCGAAAGCGCGTCGTGCGAAGAAAGAGATGGTGGAAGCTAACCTGCGTCTGGTGATTTCTATCGCCAAGAAATACACCAACCGTGGTCTGCAGTTCCTCGATCTGATCCAGGAAGGCAACATCGGTCTGATGAAAGCGGTAGATAAGTTTGAATATCGCCGTGGTTATAAGTTCTCAACGTATGCCACCTGGTGGATCCGTCAGGCTATCACCCGTTCTATCGCCGACCAGGCGCGTACCATCCGTATTCCGGTGCATATGATTGAGACGATTAACAAGCTCAACCGTATTTCGCGCCAGATGCTGCAGGAGATGGGCCGCGAGCCGACGCCGGAAGAGCTGGCCGAACGCATGCTGATGCCGGAAGATAAAATCCGCAAGGTGCTGAAAATCGCTAAAGAGCCGATCTCCATGGAGACGCCAATTGGTGATGATGAAGATTCACATCTGGGCGACTTTATCGAAGACACCACGCTGGAGCTGCCGCTGGATTCCGCAACGTCTGAAAGCCTGCGTTCCGCGACACACGACGTGCTGGCAGGCCTGACCGCGCGTGAAGCGAAAGTGCTGCGTATGCGTTTCGGTATCGATATGAATACCGACCACACGCTGGAAGAAGTCGGCAAGCAGTTTGACGTGACCCGTGAACGTATTCGTCAGATTGAAGCGAAGGCGCTGCGTAAACTGCGTCATCCAAGCCGCTCTGAAGTGCTGCGCAGCTTCCTCGACGATTAATCGTGCGCTGAAGCGTTAAAAAAAACCCCGGTTTACCGGGGTTTTTTATTGCCTGCTAAACAACTTATCTTATTGAGTATTCTGCTGAAAAACCGATCCAGTCATTATTACAGACGCAGGATTATCAGAATTCCCGCGGATGCCAGCGCGGAAAAACAGTGCCAGGATGGGAACCCATTTCCTTTCCGCCTGCGCCAGAAAGAGGTTACGAATGAAAAACATCGTCGCCCGAGCCAAAACCGTTCTGGATTTACTGCACTATGCGCTGCGCCATAACAGCACCCCGCTATTGAGTTATAACCCGCAACAGGAAGACGATCTTAATATCGTCAGTGACGATATCAGGCGCGCGATCATTCCGAAAAAGATATGGATGTACTGGGAAGGTAACAACATTCCGGACTATATCCGCCTGATGGTGGAACGGATAAGCAGCCAGAATCCGGATCATCAGCTTACTCTGCTTAACGAACACAGCCTCAGTGACTACATCACACCGCTGAACTTTACCGCCCACGACATTCCGCTTGCCAATAAATCCGATATTATCCGCCTGGAAATTCTGAAAGCACATGGCGGGATCTGGATTGATGCCTCCACCCTGTTCTGGCAGGACCTGTCGTGGGTGCACCAGCGCCAGCAGCAGGGATGCTACGACCTGATTGGCTTTTATCGTGATGTCTCCACCATTAACCGCCACTACCCGGTAATTGAAAGCTGGTTTCTCTGTGCGCCAGCGGCCAATCCGTTCATTACCCGCTGGCTGGAGATTCTGACGCCACTGAAAGCGCTGGGCGCGCGCGAATACTATCGCATGATGCTGGCACGTGATGACTACGCTGACATCGCGCAGAAGATACATAAACCCGATTATCTGCTGGTGTATCTGGCGCAACAGATTGCTCTGCGCCAGCTAAGCCACGTCAATCTGTATGTTAAGCGCAGTGAAGCCAATGCGTTTATGTATCAGGAACGCACAGACTGGGATGCGTGGCAGCTGGCCCGCTATTTATGCCTGAATCATTCCCCTGCTACGCCACCGCCACTGATTAAATTAAACAGCGCCAATCGCCGCGCCATTGAAGTCATCATGCGGCTAAAACTGCTGAATAAAAAAAGCATTATTGGCGATTTATACTCGCCGCATTGACCACGCTTACAAACCGCGCAGCGCCAGGGCGGTATCCAGCTCTTTGTAGGCCTCGACCATCTTCTCCTGCGGGGCGCGATTCAGGCCACTGGGATTGGGCAGCACCCAGACCTCCGTTGCGCCAATAGTGATCGCCTGTCTGCCCCACTCCACTTTGCTCTGGCGGAATGCGCGTTTAAAGGCCTCTTTGCCCAGTACCGCCAGTGCCTCGGGCTGGTACTGTACCATCTTCTCAATCAGCAACTTGCCGCCTTCACGTAACTCCAGTGCCGACACTTCGTTCGCCTGTACCGTCGGACGCTCCACCAGCATGGTGATGCCGCAGCGCGTATCCAGCAGTTTCAGCTCCTGTTCCGGCTTCAGCTGGATATCAGTAAACCCGGCCTGCCAGATAGTCTTCCAGAAGCGGTTGCCGGGATGAGCAAAATGATAACCCGTATGCGCCGAGGATTTCCCCGGATTGATGCCACAAAACACCACACGCAGGCCCGGGGCCAGAATATCGCTGATCGGATTAGTCTCGCTATCGCTCATGGTTTCTCTCAGTTAAGGAGCTGGCAGCAACTGCAGACGCTGTTTCAGACTATGCCGGGAAATCGCCAGTATCTGCGCCGCACGTGCATCATCCGGGCAGGCGCGCGCCAGTGACATGGCGCCAATCATCTCCGCCAGCGCAGACATCGCCAGCGTCTCCGCATCGTCCTGCCCGCGCTGTTGCAGACGCGAGCAAATTAACTGATGCAACCCCTGCACACCCTGATCAAACCGCGCCCGCGCTTCCTGTGGCAGACGCGCCGCCTCACCGGACAGTGCCGGTAATGGACAGTTCTGTTCCGGGGCATTGCGCACCGTATCGGAAAGATAGGCATCGATAAAATCGCACAGTGCAGTTTGCGCATCAGGTTCATGCAGAATCGTCGCCAGCGATGTCAGTGACTGTTCAAAGATATGGTTAAGCGTCTGCACCACCAGATCATCGCGCGAACTGAAGTGGGCATAAAAACCGCCGTGTGTTAACCCGGCGCGCTTCATCAGCGTCGCGACGCCAATGCCTTCCGTACCCAGCACGCGCATCGCACTGGCTGCTTCATCAAGAATGCGCAGTCGGGTTCGCGCTTTGTGGCTCAGGTTATCCATCTTACTCTCCGGCTCAGTAACGCCCGCGTGATAGTTTATGGCTATTATCATAATTATGATAAACGTCATATTCAAACCCGTCAGCCTGTTGACTGTTTATATGATGATCGTCATATTTAGAGACAACCAAATGATGACCATCATATTCAGAAGTTCACTATGTCTCATACAACCCAGACCGCACTGATTACCGGTGCATCAGCAGGTATCGGCGCCACCTATGCCGAACGCCTGGCGCAACGTGGTTACAACTTAATCCTGGTGGCACGCGATGCTGCACGACTGGAAGCGCTGGCGGCACGGCTGAGCAGCGATTTCGGCGTACAGGTGGAGGTGTTACCCGCGGATCTCACCAATGAAACAGACATCACTCGCATCGTCCATCGCTTACAGGAAGATACCCAAATCACCCTGCTGCTGAATAATGCCGGAATGAGCGTTAATGGTGAGTTTCTGGCGGCGGATATCGATAGCATCACCACCATGCTGACGCTGAATATTACCGCGCCGACGCGTCTTGCCCATGCAGCAGGTAACAGTTTCAGGGCGCGTGGTCAGGGAACAATTATCAATGTCGCATCCGTGCTGGCATTGATGCATGAAAGGTCAAATGGTGCGTATAACGCCAGTAAATCGTTTGTGCTGACCCTGACGCGCGCACTGGAAAGAGAACTACAGCCAGACGGGGTACGGGTGCAGGCGGTATTACCGGGCCTGACCCGCACTGAGATCTTTGCGCGTTCCGGCGCGTCACTCGATGGCGTACCACCGCAGATGGTGATGGAAGTGGGCGATATGGTGGACGCCAGCCTGGCGGGTCTCGACCAGGGAGAAAGCGTCACCATCCCGTCGCTGGAGGATATGGTGCAGTGGCAGCAGTATGACGAGGCGCGTGCGCTGATGATCCCCGGACTGTCGCGCAATCAGCCCGCATCACGTTATCAGCGCTGACAGACGCCGGGATTAAAACCTTGTGATTCAGAGACTTTGCAATGCGCTGAAGTTGCTGAAAAAAAAGGCAACTGAATGCGTATTGCTGGATTGGATTACAGAGTTACTTTATAATCCCGCACCGCAGGCCCCTTAGCTCAGTGGTTAGAGCAGGCGACTCATAATCGCTTGGTCGCTGGTTCAAGTCCAGCAGGGGCCACCAAATTTATGTTGAGAAACATAGAATTAAGCCACCTTCTGACAGGTGGCTTTTTTGTTGGCTCTTTCTCATCCCGCTGACTTCCCGGCAACAGAGACACACCTCGTCGGCACTCTGCCACCAGGAAGAGAGACAACTACGCCAGTACCGTTGCCTGGCATTGAGTCTGCAATCGTGCCCAGTCAGGATTCCCGGCGGCAGCGCTGTCACTGATGATCACGTCAATTTCAGGTAGCGTAGCGTATACCACGCGACTGGCGAGCCCGATTTTGCTGCTATCGGCCAGAATAATACTGGTTTTCGCGTTTCTCACCATAGCAGCAGCTATCGCCGCCTCGTGGTGAGCAAAACTACTGGCACCACAGCTGCTGGCGATGCCCACAGGAGAAAGCAGCGCAACATCCGCCCGGTAACGCAGCAGCTCCGCAATAGTGAAATCGCCACAGGTGAACTGAGCGGAAGCGCTCATCTGTCCGCCCAGTATAATCACATCATGCGATACAGCACTTTCAGGTGTGGTGAGCCTGAGCGCCACATCCAGGCTATTCGTAATCACAGTCATGCCAGACATGGAGAGTAACTCTTGCGCCAGCAATGACGTGGTACTGCCCGCATCAATAAACAGCGTCTGCCCCGCGGTTAACTGATGGACTGCACTGCGGGCAATCGCCTGTTTCTCTTTTTCACGTACCTGGTTACGCACAGACAGTGGCGGCTCAGGTTCAGATGAAGGGGCAACAATCCCGCCATGAACGCGCCGTAGCGCGCCCATCGCCTCCAGTTTTAATATGTCACGCCGTACCGTTTCTCTTGAAACACCAAGATGCTGACTGACCTGCTCACTGCTCACCCGGTTCAGGCTCGACAGCAAAGCACGTATCCGGTGTAAACGGCTCTCTTCTAGCATGAATACCAGAGCGCAATCATTTACGCTTCCCTGTCAGCAGATGCAGAATCAGTGACATTATGGCGACAATTCCCATGATACATGTCGAAAATGCGGCAGCTTGCGACGTGAAGCCCGCTTCATCCAGCCGCATCACTGTCACCGCCCCCAGAGGCAGCGCGGGTGTAACCAGGAAAATGACCGCCGATAATGTCACCATTGAGCGCATAAACAGGAACAAGGCCACTGAGATCAACGTCACACGCATGGCTGGCAGATAAACATCACGCAGAATACGTATCACACCACCACCCAATACACTGGTGGCATCTTCCAGAGCATTGGGCACATTACGCATCCCCATCATCATCGTGGTATAGCCCTGGGTGTGGTAATGAAAATAGTTACACAGCGCCACTAAAATGGCCGAACCATACAGTATTCCCCACGGCATATCGGCAGTATTGAAGGTGAATACGTAGGAAAGGCCTAATACCAGTCCAGGCACCCCAACCGGTAATGCACTGAGTAACGCTGCGATATTGGCGCTTTTTCCCGGCTGCCGATGGATGCCAAAAGTCAGCAGGAACAGCAGCGCAGTGCCAATGATCGCCGCCAGCGCGGAAATCCAGATGGAGGTCCAGAGCGGTGCATAACCATCGGCGAGGTCGATGTTGTAATGTCGCAGGGTCAGATCGAGACGATAAGGCCATAGCCGGATCATGCTGGCAATAACCACAGTGGCAATCACGGTAACGATCATCAACGCGATAGCCATTGTCGCCAGATAAAAAGGCAGGTCACGGCGCTTTAGTGGCTGGGGAACCCGTACAATCGCAGAATACGTCCCAATCATTTTATGCCGCCGTGATGCCGCCCGTTCGATCCATATTGACGCGGCGGCTGGCAGCAACAAGAGTATTCCGACCACCGCGCCCATACCAAACTTCATCTGCCCACTGACCTGGCTGTAAATCTCCGTCGCCAGCACCGAAAAATCGCCGCCGATCACGATTGCGTTACCAAAATCCGTGATAGTGATAGTAAAAACGACGAAGGCTGCACTCAAAATGCCATAACGGACGCCAGGTAGCGTGATATCGACAAACTGACGCCAGTCGCTTGCTCCCAGCACATTCGCCGCTTCATACTGGCGGGCATCACTGTGGCGCAACGTAACACGAATAATAAGGATGGCTTGCGGCAAAGCATAGAGCACGTTGGCAATCAGCAATCCCCAGAAGCCATAAATATCCAGCCTTACGCCCAATAAGTTGCCGATGATACCGTTACGCCCCAGCAGGAAAATTAATCCCAACCCAAGCACTAACGATGGCGCCAGCACAGGCAGTGATGTCGCAAAAGAGACGAAACGTTTGGCCGGCATCGCCGTACATTCCAGACCATAGGCAACAATAAACCCCAGGAATAACGTCACCAGCGTGGTCGCGACGCCCAGGATAATACTGTTCAACATGGCTCGCCAGATACCGGGCGCGTTCATCAATGACAGATAGTTAGATAAGCCGAAAACACCCGTCTGATCATCAAGCAGGCTGTGCCACAAGATGCTGAGCATCGGGATGCCAAAAAATGCCAGCAACGCGCTAAGCGGCAGGTAAAGGCAAAGCCGCGATAACCAGCGATCGGCTGCCGCCTGCGGTGGGAGAAGTGAATGGCTCATGCTTGTACCCAGGCACAATCTTGTGCAGCAATAGAAAGGTGAACCCTGTCGCCCGGAGTCCAGTCAACGGTGGTACTGGTTTCAACCAATAGCGGCTGTGCTTTCCACAATACCTGAACCCGCTGGATGCTCCCGAGGAAACTGGTGCTGATTACCTGCCCTTCCGCACCAGCCGCTTTCTGCATAGTGATACGTTCCGGGCGAATAAAGAGCTCAGCATCGCCAGCATGAGCGTCGGGCAACAATTCAGGCATCCACGCCTGCACCACCGTTTTGGATAACAGATTACTGTGCCCCATAAACTCAGCGACAAAGCGGGTACGTGGCGCAATATAGAGTTCGCGTGGTGAACCTTCCTGAACAATACGTCCGCCATGCATGCAGACAATCTTATCGGCCATGCTCATGGCTTCTTCCTGATCGTGTGTCACCATCAGCGTTGGGATCCCCAGTCGCTGCTGCACCTCACGTAATTCCTGGCGCAGCCCTGCACGTACTCTCGCATCCAGTGCGGAAAGAGGTTCATCCAGCAACAACAGGGAAGGATTCACCGCAAGTGCACGGGCAATCGCCACGCGCTGCTGCTGCCCGCCAGATAACTGGTTAGGATAGCGTTCACCAAAACCATTCAGACGCACGACATCCAGCAGGCTGTTAACCCGCTCCGCAATCTCATCATCGGGTGTACGGCGAATTTTCAAACCATAACCGATGTTTTGCGCAATCGTCATATGGGGAAATAACGAATAGGACTGGAACACAATACCAAAGCCCCGGTCACGGGCTGGCACGTTCACCAGATCGCGACCATCAAGGCTGATTTTGCCGCCATCGCTCCCCAGCAGTCCGGCGATAATGCGCAGTAAGGTGGTTTTCCCACAGCCACTTGGCCCTAACAGGCAGACAAACTCAGCATTCCCGATCGACAGGTTGATGCGATCGAGTGCAACGTGGCCGTCAAAACTTTTATGAAGATCCTGAATAACCAGCGCCATTATTTACCTCTTTTCACGGCTGCGTTAACGCTGACGCCCGGCCAGCTGACGAAAAATGTTGCGATTTAATCAGCAGGTCAGCGACCAATCACTTTTTGCCAGGTCGCCAGAATACCGTCTCGTTCACCGGCGCTTTTGGTGAAATCAACCGGATACAATACGCTGGAGAGATCGGCCGGAAGCCCTGCCATTTTGGCAGCTTTAGATTGCTCTACCCCGGGAATGGTGACGATCTCTTTATAACGGGTATAAAGTGCGGCAGCATGGCTGGATAACGTCCAGTCGAGGAAACGTTTTGCATCCGCCTTGTTTTTTGATGCAGACATTAAACCGGAGGCTTCCAGTTCGTATCCTGCGCCATCACCAGGGATGACCATTTTCACCGGGTATCCTTCTTCAATGGATTGCATGGCGGCAAATGCCAGCGATACGCCAATGGCATATTCACCAGTACGGGCAGCCTTACACGGACGTGAACCCGATTTGGTGTACTGTGCGATGTTGCCATCCAGGGCTTTTAAAAATTCCCAGCCCTTTTCATTCCCTTTGGACTGTAGCAGTGCGGCAATTTGCAGATAGCCTGTACCGGATGACACCGGGTTAGGCATCACTACTTCGCCTTTATAAATCGGGTTGGTCAGGTCTTGCCAAGTTGCCGGAACCGGCAGATTTTTCGCTTTTAGCGCTTCGGTATTGACGCAAAACGCCGCCATATAACCGGTGGCAGCAAACCATTTGTTATCCGGCGCACGGTAGGTTTGCGCCAGCGTTTCACTGCCTTTTGCGGCATAGGGTTCCAGCAAAGCAGAGATACGCGGGTCCATCACATTCGTCAGAGCCCATCCCCAGACCACATCATGCTGTGGATTTTTGGCTTCAGCCAGAATTCGCGGCCCCAGATCACCGGTAGATAAACGCAGCACATTCACTGTCAGGTCAGGCATGTCTTTTTTTGCCTGCGCGACGTAATCCTTGATTTCATCTTCTTCCAGAGAGGTGTACACCGTGATGGTGCCTGCGTGTGCAGCCCCCATCAGGGTTGCGAATGAGAATGCGGCGATCAGACTGGTGCGCTGAAATGAAAAACGTTTCATACATGTTCCTCTTAAATTCTTGTGGAAGCCGGCCTGGATGACGGATTGTTATGCATTGCGTTTTTTTGTGTATTTCACCTTTACCGCATTTTGTGCATTAACGAGGAAATGTGGTAACGGCTTAACTCTATTGTTTATTGCACTAATCATGCCAACTCAACAACAAGAGACAAATCAAAACAAAACAGATAAATAACAATGCATTAAGATTGTTTTTCGATCTTATCGAGATAACACATAAAAAGGTATTTTTGTGTATTTATGCACTTTTATGGAATTTATTACGCACAAAATAAGTGCATTAAAATGCTTTTGTGTATTTTTTTGCTTTTTAGATATCAAAAACTGACATGATTCGCAGTGGTATAACGATGACAGAAGGCGGATAGCTGAAGAGTGAAAATGATGGCTGGCCAGGGAGAAGAACGGGTGCTCATGGATTATGCCGCCAACATCCAACGGGCGGGATTGCTCCCGCCGTTGGGTTGCCTTACCGTGTGGATTCGTAAGCCAGGCTGGCGACAACCTCCATTTCCCCCTGTCTGATCGTCAGTTCACACAGTGAGCCACGCGTTATCCAGGTAAACAGCAGCACTGTCACACAGATAATCAGCAGGCTCAGGAAAAACAGTTTTGACACCTTCACTGGCTTCCTTCCTCCGTTGCTTTTCAGCAGGTAAAAGGCTACCTTTATGTTGTAGGGCATAAGGGTTGGCCTCACTTTGATAACTGTCAGGTGGGGCCTTTCTCTTTCTGTCCCTTACACATGCTCAGGACAAAAAGATCCAGAGCACCCGCCGCAAAGTCTATCGCAGTTATCCGCGCACAAAATCAGCAAATCCCAGAAACACGAGACAGCCCGGTGATTTCTGCAACGGCATTGCAACGCACAACGTCAGAGCAATTTTTCACCTGACGGGTTATGTTAACCTCTTCGTCAATGAAGGTCGTTTTGTCTCCCAAAGCGCGATCAAATATCAGCGAGGACACCATGACAGAAACCATCACCACCGTACTGGCCATCAGTTCCGCCATCGGGCTCGGTGCGATGAGTCCCGGCCCCAGCTTTATCTATGTGGCAAAAAATGCGATGACCAAATCGCGCAGCCACGGCTTTGCCACCGCACTGGGAACCGGTGCAGGCGCAGGCGTATTTGCCATTCTCGCGCTGTGTGGCTTGCAGGCATTACTGCTGGCCGTCCCTTCCGCGTATCTGTTTCTGAAAGTGCTGGGGGGTTTGTATCTGTTGTGGGTGGCGTACAATATCTATAAAGGCTCTAAGACGCCGCTGGTGATGGGCGATGCGGTGATTGCACAGGGTCATTACCTCGCCACTTTCCGCGATGGTTTCCTGACGCAAATCAGCAACCCGAAAACCGCCGTGGTGTTCGCCAGCGTGTTCACGGCATTGTTACCGAAAGAGATCCCGTCGCAGTATTACTACCTGCTGCCTGCGCTGTGCTTTTTGATTGATGCGGGCTGGTACAGCATCGTGGCCTTTGTGCTGTCCGCCGAAAGACCGCGCAACGTGTATCTGCGCTTTCGCAAGGTGCTGGATCGCTCCGCTTGTGTGGTGATGAGCCTGTTAGGCCTTAAACTCATCTTCTCGTCACGTTAACCACGCCAGCCGTTCACCGTGGCAGTCACTACGGTGAACGGTAGCCGATTAATGCGTCTGCGCCATCGCGCCCGGCGCTTCCACCGTTTTATGATTCGACAGCGTAAAGGCCGAAATCACGGTCACTGAGAACACGATGCCGCCAAGAATCATATAGGTATCCTGGAAACCAATACGGTCGTACATATTGCCGGCAAAGGCAGACAGGAAAATCGCCCCCATCTGTTTGGCAAAGTTAAAGCCAATCAGATAGATAGTGGCAGAGAAGCGCACATCAAACACCCCGGTAATATATTTAAACGCGCCCACCAGCAGGAACGGCACTTCCAGCGCATGCAGCATCTTCAGGGCAATCACTTCATAGATGCTGGTGGCAAAGGCGGAACCAACAATACGTGTGGTCATAATCGCACCGGCAATCAGCAGGGTATTCTTCGCGCCAATACGGTTAATAATCCACGGCGAGCAGAACATAATAATGGCATTACACAGTTCGCCCGCGGTGGTGGCAAAACCGAACGCCTGCGTGCCCTGCTGCGGTGTGGCGAAGAAGGATTTAAAGAAGGTAGCGAACTGCTGGTCGAACACGTCATAAACACAGGCGACACCAATCACATAGAGAATAAACATCCACATTCTTGGCAGCTTAAATAACGCCAGCGCCCCTTTTGCGGAAACCTGTGGCTGATTCGCGCCTAGGCTGTCCAGCACCTGTGCGGTCTGATTCATCTGCGGACGTGACACCAGCAGGATCAGCATCAGCACCACTGCCGCGCCGGAGCCCATCCAGAAGACAAACGCCGGATCGACACTGAACAGCATCCCGGCCGTTGAGGCACACAGCCCCCAGCCGAGGCAGCCAAACATACGTGCCTTACCATACTCAAAAAAGTTATTACGGCTGACACGTTCAACGTAGGCTTCGATGGCTGCCGAACCCGCAGAAAACACGAAACCGATATAGATCCCGCCGCTTAACGCCCCGAGCCAGATGCTGGTTTTTAACAGCGGCGCAAAGACATACAGGAAGAACGGCGCAAACAGAAACAGCAGAATGGCAATCACCCACAGCAGGTGTTTCCTGATGCCGAGCTTATCGGAAATCACCCCCAGTATCGGCTGGAAGACAATGGCGCTCAGAGAAATACAGGAGAAGACAATACCGGTATGGGTTTTACTCAGGCCAATGATGTCCGACAGCCAGATAGGCAGAAACGGAAAACAGGTGGCCATGATAAAGAAGTAGAAAAAGATGAATAAGCCAAAGAACCAGAAGTTAGGGTTATTTTTATGGGTACAGGAGGTGGTGCTCATTATCGTTATCCTCAACAGACACTATGCTGTGGGGCCGGATGTCCGGCCCCGTCCCGGTCAGATACGTTTAACACTGATTAAAATAGCGCTTTCAGGGTCCAGCACCGGCAGTGCGAGACCGGCCTGCGCCAGCCATTCGCCACTCAGCTCAATGCCTTCGTTCATCCATGGCGGCAGCTGGCGCATGGTATGGCCGCCTTTGCCTACCACCTGAATGTCCGGATGATCCGCGATACTCACCTGATAACGTGCGCCCGGCTCCAGCCCCGGGAAGCGCAGATTCCCCGCCAGGCTGTAATCCGGCATCGCCAGCTGGCTGACCAGGAACAGTGCAGCGGCTTTGTCACGGCTGACCACCCCCTGCACCTGCATGGTGGAATCCGGCATATCCACACGCCAGAAATCGCCGCTGTGCAGCAGGGGTCGCCACTGTTTATACAGCTGCACATAACGCTGATAGCCGGAGCCCTCTGCTGCATCCGCTTTGATCGGGTCCAGTTCGATGCCCATATGACCAAACAGCGCCGTCAGACCACGGAATTCAATGCTGTGCTGGCGGAAAGTGGCGTGGCAGTGACGATTGCCGATATGCGCGCCCATCACTTCCAGCGGGAAGAAATAGCTCATGCCACGCTGGATGGTATTACGCTCCAGCGCGTCGTTGTTATCCGAGGCCCAGAAGCGATGACAGCGTTTCAGCACTTCATAGTCGATACGTCCGCCACCGGAAGCGCAGGATTCAAATTCGATATGTGGATAACGGCGATTAAGTTCATCAAGCAGACGATAATAGTGGCGCGTCTGCGCATCCGCCGCCGCTTTGCCCTCATGTCCCGCCTGCACCAGCTCGCGGTTCATATCCCATTTCACATAGTCGATGGCGTGTTCGCCCAGCAGCCAGCTCATGCGTTCCAGCAGATAGTCATAGACCTGCGGGTTGCTTAAATCGAGCAGCCACTGGTAACGCATGGTGGCCTGCTCATAGCCAGGGAGTTTCAGCACCCAGTCAGGGTGGGCGCGGAACAGATCAGAATCCGGGTTAATCATCTCCGGCTCGACCCAGATACCAAACTCCATGCCGAGGGATTTCACATGATCGATGACCGGCGTCAGGCCATTGGGGTATTTCGTCGTATCAAGATACCAGTCACCCAGGGCGGCGCGGTCGTGATGACGACCACGGAACCAGCCATCATCAATAATAAAGCGCTCGACGCCCAGTTCCGCCGCACGGCTGGCCATCTGCATAATGTAATCCGGGTCATGCTGGAAATAGATGCCTTCCCAGGTATTGAGATGTACCGGACGCGCCTTGTTATCCGGGAAGCGAACTATCTCATCGCGCAGGAAGCGGTGGAACTGCTGGCTCATGCCGTTCAGTCCGCTGGCGGAGTAGCTGGCATACAGCCACGGTGTCCACAGCGTGGCGCCTTCCGCCAGTGCCATTTCCCCCGCCAGATACAGCGCTTCTGCCTGCAGATAACGTCGCCCGTCAGTTTTGACCTCACAACGCAGACGGTGGTTGCCGCTCCAGCCGAGATGCACGCCCCACACCTCGCCCTGCTGCTCGCTAAAGCCATGACTACCGGCAATCAGCGCCGGGAAGTGTTCGTGCGAAGTACGGCCACGACGGTTTTCAATCACAAAGCTGTCGTGATCCAGCGTGACACGGTGCGGCTGGAACTCGCGGATCCAGCGGCCATGGAACGCCATCACCTCACGCGCACGATCGGCAACCGGCAGCGTAACCGCCAGCCGATCAACCTGCCAGGGTTCAGCCCGCAGATTGCGCAGCCCATGACGGATCTGCAGCACACCGCTGCCAGACAGCTGAATTTCGCTGATCAGGCGCAATCCTGCCTGCGTATCTTCGCTGGTGATTAGCAGGCTGTGGCCATTCTGCTCAACCTGACGGGTACTGAACACCGGCGACGCATCCAGCCCGTTACGGTGGCCTTCAATACCCGGTGAGCCAAACAGCCCGCGTCCCAGCTCAGCTGCCAGCGTCAGCGGCGCATCGACATCCAGCTTGCCGTTGGCAACCGGGCGCAGCAGGCTCTGGCAATCCTGCGCGGAGAAGTGCTGCAGATGCGGGCCAAAATAGACAATCTCAGCGAACGGCTGAGTACGGATGACCAGATCACAGTGTTCGCTGGTCAGGCGGTGGAAAGCGTTATCCATGTCAGATATCTCCCGAAAAGTGATACCTGAGTTTCTATCCGAAACGTTTCGAGTAACAACCAAAACGTTTCGGATATGTGATCCGCTTTATAAATTGAGTGAATTCAGACAGGTGCCCGCAGAGTCTCACCAGACGTTAAATCGGGTTGCCACAACACCTGTAACTGCTCAACCGGCTCACCGGCAATCAGGCGTAATACCATATCGGTGATTTGCTTACCCACGCCTGCGCGGCTGGACTGGAGCACCGCCGCCACTTCAGTGGTCACAATACTGTCGTCAGGCAAACCATCGTAAACCACCAGCGATACAGCCTGCTCACCAGTCAGTTTGCCAAGCTGTTGCAGTGCCATCGCCGCACCATCGCCATGCGAGTTGCAGTCGGTAATAATCGCCGTTGGCGGTTGTGGTAACGCCATCAGCTCCAGTGTCGCCTGGTATCCGGCGCGGCGCGACGGCGGCATATCGCGGCAGTATTCATGACTCAGCTGATGCTGCGCCAGCGCCTCAAGGTAGCCATTACGGCGCTGGGCGATAAATGCCTGGGTATTATTTTCACCAAGGAAAGCAATACGCTGATGCCCAAGGGCGATCAGTTGCTGCGTCGCGCGGTACGTTCCGGCGTAGTTATCAAAATCGAACCAGGCATAAGGCTGCGCCAGCTGACTGCGCCCCAGCGCCAGGAAGGGGAATCCCGTTGCCTGCAGCTGCTGCAGGCGCGGATCATTATCAAGCGTATGGGCGACAATCAGCGCATCGACCCGCCGCCCCTGCACCATACGCATATAGCCATGTTTATCGGCAAGATCATCATCGGCAATCAGCAGTAAATCCACCTCATGGCGCGCCAGCTCACGGCTGATTTCGCCCACCATATCGATAAATACGCTGTTGCTGAGCGGCACCGGATGCACCGGGAAGACCAGCCCGACAGCATCGATTTTGCCCATTTTCAGACGGCGGGCAAAAGTATTCGGCCGGTAGCCACGCCGCTGCGCTTCCGCTTCCACCCGCGCCCGCGTCTCCTGCGCCACATCGTCATAGCCATTCAGGGCGCGGCTGACAGTGGTAACGGACAGACCGAGCTGTTTAGCGATAGCTTTTAACGACATAACACTCCACAACACATGGCGACAGAAAACATTAGTTTCCCGCAACCGCTGCGCGACGTCCATTAACTTTCAACGCACTACGCTGGGTTAGCGCCAGCGAACTCTGCTAACATGCCTTTTTCCCCCAGGTATGAGATCGCTATGTCTCCGGCTCCGGTATTACGCGCCATCGTGCGTCAGTTTGGCATCGCCGCGCAGTGCGTTGAGCTGGAACACGCCGCGCCGCCCATCACTGAGCCAGGTAACGTGGCGGTACAAATGAAACTGGCCGCCATCAACCCGTCAGATCTGATCACCATCTCTGGTGCTTACCCGACACGCACCCGCCTGCCGTTTATTCCCGGTTTTGAAGGTGTGGGTACGCTGGCGGATGGCAGCCGCGTCTTACCACTGGGCAGTGCGGGCGCATGGCAGCAGATTAAACAGAGCGATGCAGACTGGTGTTTCCCGCTACCGGCATGGCTGTCGGATGAGCAGGCCGCCACCAGCTATGTGAATCCGATGACGGCCTGGCTGATGCTGACCGAGGCGCTGCGCCTGCCCGCCGGTGCCAGAGTGGTGATCAACGCCGCGAACTCCGCCATTGGGCTGATGTTGTTAAAAATGGCACAGCAAACTGGCCTGGAGGCAGTGGCGATGGTGCGCCGTCAGTCGGCTGCGGAAACACTGGATACGGCTTACCCGATCGTGATCATGCGCGACGCAGACGATCAGCAGGCGGTACAACAGTTGCGCACCAGCGGCGGCGTGGATGCGGTGCTGGATTGCATCGGCGGTCAGGGCGCGCTGACGCTGGCACAGGCGCTGAAACCAGGCGGCGCGTTTATCAGCTACGGGCTGCTCTCCGGCGAAGCGATCCCAGCCGACTTCTGGCGCCACCGCCCGGATATCGCCTTCAGTTACTTCCACCTTCGGCTTTGGGTGCATCAGGCCAGTCGGGCACAAATCGCCAGTAAACTCGACGAGGTGTTTGCCCTGATCCGCCGCGGCGTCGCCAGCACCGCGATTGCCGCCATCTTCCCGCTGGCGGACATCAGCGAGGCGCTGCATTTCTGCCAGCAGCAACGTCCGTCAGGTAAGGTTCTGATTCACTGCGGATAAGCTTTTTCCAGCGTTATCCGCGCCCTTCATTGTCATTTTCCCGGCGTAAAAACATCATTTAACTGTCACAAAGCACTGCTACTTTGCCAGCCAATGAGATCGATCTCATGATGTAAAAGTGAGCAGCGAATGAGTGATTTATTGCAGGTGGCAAAACTGGCGGGCGTCTCCCGGGCAACCGCTGCCCGGGCGTTCTCCGCCCCGGATCTGGTACGCGAAGAAACGCGCAATAAGGTCTTTGCCGCATCTGAACAACTGGGTTTTCGCCCTAATCACATTGCCCGCCAGCTGCGTACGCAGTCGACACGCATCATTGGCGTGCTGCTGCCCTCACTGCATAACCCGATTTTTGCTGCCCAGCTGCAGGCTATGGAGCAACGGGCACAGCAGCATGGCTATTCACTGCTGGTCGCCACCAGCAATTACCAGCCGCAGCGCGAAGCAGAAGTGGTGGAAAATATGCTGCGCCAGCGCGTCGATGGTCTGGTGCTGACCGTCGCCGATGCGGACAACAGCGCGGTACTGCTGGATCTGCAGCGGGAAGCGATTCCGCTGGTGCTGGTACATAACTCACCGCAGCGCGTGACAATTCCGGCGATTCGCGTCGACAACCGTCTGGCAGTGATGCAGGCCACCGACATTCTGCTCGGCCTCGGCCATCGCCATATCGGCATGATTGCCGGCCCGATGTTGCAGTCAGACCGTGCGCGCCAGCGTTACCAGGGTTACTGCGACGCCATGACACAGGCCGGTCTGATTCCGGCGGATGTGGTGGAGATGCCGAGCCATATTCAGTCCGATCTCACCACCCTGCTGCCGCACCTGATTGGACCACGCGCCTTCACCGCCCTGCTGTGCACCAATGATCTGCTGGCGCTGAGCGTCACCGGCGAACTGATGCGCAGCGGCTACCAGATACCGCGCCAGCTGTCGGTTATCGGCTTTGATGGTATCGAGATGGGGCGCATGCAGTTTCCTTCTCTCAGTTCGGTCGTTCAGCCACTGGAAGAGATGGGCAGACAGGCGATCACCCATCTGCTGGCGCAAATTGCCGGAGAAACCCCGCCGTCCGGTTATCTGGTGCACCAGTTCCGGCACGGAGAAAGTATTGCGCCACCACCGGTGGCAACTTTTTGATGACTTCACTTAACCAACACCAGGGAAACCTTATGTCACAGCAAACAATCGGTAAAAAACTGGCGCTGGCGGCTCTGCTGGCAGGCAGTGCACTGGTCAGTCAGATGTCGTCCGCAGCAGAAGCGATTTGCTACAACTGTCCACCAGAATGGGCTGACTGGGGCACGCAGCTGCAGGCGATTAAACAGGATACCGGCATCGCCGTACCGCAGGACAACAAAAATTCAGGCCAGGCACTGGCGCAAATGGTGGCCGAGAAAGCCAACCCGGTCGCGGATGTTGCCTATCTTGGTGTCAGCTTCGCCATTCAGGCGGCAAAAGCGGATGTGGTGACCGACTATAAACCGGCGGCCTGGAAAGATATCCCGGACGGCATGAAAGATCCGGCGGGCAAATGGGTCGCGCTGCACAGCGGCACCATGGGCTTTATGGTCAATGTCGATGCTCTGAACGGTCTGCCAGTGCCGCAATCCTGGCAGGACCTGCTGAAGCCGGAATATAAAGGGATGGTCGGTTTCCTCGATCCTTCCAGCGCCTTTGTCGGCTACGTCGCGGCAGTGGCGGCCAACCAGGCGCTGGGCGGCACGCTGAGCGATTTCACCCCAGGCATCAGCTACTTTAAAAAGCTGGCAGCGAACAAACCGATTGTGCCAAAACAGACCGCTTATGCACGTGTGCTGTCTGGCGAAATCCCCATCATGCAGGACTACGACTTCAATGCTTACCGCGCGAAGTACAAAGATAACGCCAATGTGGTGTTCGTTATTCCGCAGGAAGGCACCATTACCGTTCCGTACACCATCAGCCTGGTGAAAAACGCACCGCATGCGGATAGCGGCAAAAAAGTGATCGACTATGTGCTGTCCGATAAAGGCCAGGCGATTTGGGCGAATGCCTTCCTGCGCCCGGTACGTGCCAGCGCGATGTCTGCCGAGGCGAAAAAACGCTTCCTGCCGGACAGCGACTATGCCCGCGCGAAAACCGTCGACTATCAGCAGATGGCTGACGTACAGAAAGCCTTCTCTGACCGTTACCTGAGCGAGATCCGTTAATGAGCGTTGTTGCAACGCGTCCCACCCAGCGTCCCGGCAACGGGACGCTGTTCAGCCGCCTGATGTCGCGCCTGCGCCGTCCGGTGGCGTGGATGGTGTTACCCGCGTTACTGTTTTTTGCTGCCTTCTGGCTGCTGCCGTTTGCCACGTTAATGACCATCGGCAGCCAGGCGGATAACAATACCGGCCTGAGTGGCTACTGGACGGTGATCAGCCGCCCGCAATACCTGACCAGCCTCGGTATTACACTGGTGCTGTCGCTGCTGGTCGCGCTGGCGGCGGTAGCGATTTCTGCGGTCGTCGCCTGCTTTCTTGCCCGCCATCAGTTTCGCGGTAAATCGCTGCTGCTGGCGATCATGACCTTTCCCCTCGCCTTTCCCGGCGTGGTGGTCGGTTTTCTGGTGATTATGCTGGCGGGCCGTCAGGGACTGCTGGCACAGCTGGGACTGGCGCTGACCGGTGAACGCTGGATGTTCGCCTACTCGCTGAGCGGGCTGTTTCTCGGCTATCTCTATTTCTCACTGCCGCGTGTGGTGATGACACTGGTCGCCGCCTGCGAAAAACTCGATCCCACGCTGGAAGAAGCGGCGCGCTCACTTGGTGCCAGTCAGTGGCGGGTGATTTGCGATGTGATTGTTCCCGGCCTTGCGCCCGCCCTGATCTCCAGCGGAGCACTCTGCTTTGCCACCAGTATGGGTGCCTTTGGAACCGCCTTTACCCTCGGCACCGATCTCAACGTCCTGCCGTTAACCATTTATGGTGAATTCACCAACTACGCCAATTTCGCCACCGCCGCTGCGTTGTCCGTGGTGATGGGCGGCGTCGCCTGGCTGGCGCTGGTACTGGCGCGCCGTCTGGCAGGCAAAGGAACCGAGGTGACGTTATGACACGCCGCACACTGTTCTGGCTACAGCTGGGATTCACCCTGCTGATCAGCCTGTTTATGCTGCTGCCAGTGTTGCTCTCCTGCCTGGCGGGCATCACCAACAATGCCTTTATCGGCCTGAAAAGCGGCCTGACGCTGCGCTGGCTGGAACAGGTCTGGTCGATGTATAGCGACACGGTCTGGCTGTCGTTGCTGCTGGCGATTTGCTGCCTGCTGGTGGTCACCCTGCTGGGCGTACCGGCAGCATGGGCATTACTGAAAATGCCCGGTCGCTGGGCCAGCCGTATTGAAGAGTGCCTGCTGCTGCCCGTGGCGCTGCCGGGTCTGGCAACAGCGCTGGGCATGCTGCTGGTGTATGGTCATCTTCACTGGCTGCGTGGCAGCTGGCTGTTTATTTTGCTGGGCCATGTGCTGTTTACCCTGCCGTTTATGGTGCGCCCGGTCCTGTCAGTGATGCGCACCAGCCAGTTGCCACAGCTGGAAGAGGCGGCAGCCAGTCTGGGCGCCGGCTTCTGGCAGCGCTTCTTTACCGTGATTATTCCCAACTGCCGTAACGGCATCCTGGCCGGGGCATTTATGGTGCTCACGCTGTCGATTGGCGAATTCAATATTACCTGGATGCTGCATACGCCGCTGACCAAAACCCTGCCGGTAGGCCTGGCGGACAGCTATGCCTCAATGCGCCTGGAAGTGGGTTCCGCCTATACCCTGATCTTCCTCGCCATGATCTTACCGTTGCTGCTGGCGCTGAGCGTGATCTCCCGTTTCAGCCAGCGCACGTCTCAGGAGTCAAAATGAGATCTGAATCTGTAGCCATTCGATTACATCAGTGCGCGCGCCGCTTCAGCGATGATGCCGTGGCGCTGCATCCGCTCGATCTGGAGATTGTCGCGGGCGAAACGCTGGTGCTGCTCGGCCCTTCCGGCTGCGGCAAAACCACCACGCTGCGCATTATCAGCGGGCTGGAACAGCCGGATGCCGGTGGTGAAGTCTGGTTTGGCGATCGTAATGTCACCGCGCTGCCGATTGAGAAACGCAATGTCGGCATGGTGTTCCAGCACTATGCGCTGTTCCCGAATATGAATGTGGCACAGAACGTCGGCTACGGCCTGCGCATTCAGGGGCTGTCGCGCGCCGAGATAACCCGGCGGGTGGATGAAATGCTGGAAATGGTCGATTTGCAGCATCTGGCGCAGCGCCCGATTACTGCCCTGTCCGGCGGACAAAAACAGCGTGTATCACTGGCACGCGCGCTGGCGGCACGGCCCAAAGTGCTGCTGTTCGATGAGCCGCTGGCCGCGCTGGATGTCAAACTGCGCGAAAAACTGCGCGAAGACATTGGCAACCTGCTGCGCCAGCTGCATATCACCGCGGTGTATGTCACTCACGATCAACAGGAAGCGATGGCGCTTGGCGATCGTATTGCCGTACTGGAAAAAGGTCGCATCGCGCAGATCGCTACACCGCAGACGCTGTATCAGCAGCCTGCCACACGCTTTGTCGCCGATTTTGTCGGCGCGATTAACTGCCTTGAGGCGGAATCCGCACAGCAACCCGGCCTGTATTGTCGCCCGGAAGATATCACCCTCGGTGCGGCAGAACATGCTGAACGCCGTGGCCGCATTGTGCAGCAGATTTTCCTCGGCGCCAGCCAGCGTCTGATGATCGATGCCGGTGGCGCCCAGCCTCTGCAGGTTGACCGCCCGGCACGTGAAAACTGGCAGAACGGCCAGCAGGTCGGCCTGTTTATCGCACCACAGTTATTAATGCAGTTTCACTCAACGCAGAACCCTCAGGGAGCCGTACAGCCGTGACACAACACACCGTTCTGGTCGCTCAGATTAGCGACCTGCATATTAAAGCCGGGGGCAAACTCTCTTACGGCAAAGTGGATACTCTCGGTGCCCTGCGCCAGACCATCACTACGCTGAATAATCTGAATCCGCGTCCTGATATAGTGGTGATCACCGGCGATCTGGTGGACTTTGGTCGTGAAGATGAGTATCAGACACTGCGTGATGCACTGCAGGCGCTGGCGATCCCCTATTATGTGATGGCGGGTAATCATGATGATCGCCAGCAGCTGAAAGCCGCTTTTGCCGATCATTCTTATCTGCAGCAACATGCTGAGCGGGTGGAGTGGCAGGCAGAGTGTGGCCCGTTGCGGTTACTGGCGCTCGACTCATCCGTGCCGGGTCAGCCGTACGGTGAACTGGCGGCAGAGAGCCTGGCCTGGCTGGAGCAGGAACTCAGCCAGCAGCCGGAACGCCCGACGCTGGTGATGCTGCACCATCCTCCGTTTGCCAGTGGCATCGCGCATATGGATCGTCAGCCACTGCGTCATCCGGAAGCGCTGGCGCAAGTGATTGCGCGCTATCCGCAGGTGGAGCGGGTACTGTGCGGCCATCTGCACCGCAGCATACAGCTGCGTTTTGCCGGTACGCTGGTCTGCAGCGCACCAGGCACATCGCATCAGGTGGCGCTGGATTTACGCGAGGAAGGCCCGGCGCATTTCTGTCTGGAACCCGCCGGTTTTCTGCTGCATTGCTGGACACCACAACAGGGCGTGGTGACACATCAGTGCGCAATCGGTGAGTACCCTGGGCCGTGGCCGTTTTTTCATGCTGATGGGACGTTGATAGATTAAGTCGCGAATTCAGATAATAAGTGCAACGCTTGGTCATGTGGATGGAGGGACGGTTAGCTACCGATAAGCTATCCTGCT